>CABUHP010000121.1 GCA_902491415.1 uncultured Collinsella sp. | reverse complement strand
GCGCGAGGCCATGGAGGCCGGCGCCGACATCATCATGTTCGACAACATGACCCATGACGACATGGCCGCCGCTATCGAGCTTATCGCCGGTCGCGCCAAGACCGAGTGCTCGGGCAACGTGGACGCCAGCAATATCCGCGCCCTGGCTGATCTGGGCGTCGACTACATTAGCTCGGGCGCCCTGACGCACTCCGCGCCGATCCTCGACCTCTCGCTTAAGCACCTGCGTCTGCTGGACGGTAAATAATGGACGCCCGCGAGCGTCGCCGTGCCATCATGGCCGTGCTCGAGGGGGCCAAGGGGCCCGTATCGGGCAGCACGCTTGCCCGCGAGGTGGGTGTGAGCCGCCAGATCGTGGTGCAGGACATCGCCCTGCTGCGCGCTGATGGGCACGATATCGTGGCGACCAACCGCGGCTACGTGTTGCAGGAGGCGCCCAGCAGCCCCGCCGTGCCTACGCGCTTGGTCAAGGTTCGCCACAGCGTGGAGCAGGCAGGCGATGAGCTCACGAGTATCGTCGACGCCGGCGGCGCCGTGCTCAACGTAATCGTCAATCACCGCGTGTACGGTAAGATTACGGCCGACCTGGACATCCGCAATCGTCGCGATGTCGAGCGCTATCTGCGCGATATCGAGAGTGGCAAGAGCTTTCCGCTGCTAACGGTGACGAGCGGCTATCACTTCCATCGCATTGCGGCGGAGGACGAACAGACCCTCGACGAGATCGAGGCCATGCTCAAGGAGAAGGGCTACCTTGCCGATTTAATGCCCTACGAGGATGATCTCTCGTAGCCGACGCTGCATCTATAAGTTGCGGTGAAATAGTTCCTAAAATCGGCATCTAAGCCATAAAACAGGAACTATTCCACCGCAACTGCCAAGGGTCCCTCTCCAAATTAGCTGCCCACACATGCAAAAGGAGGCCTCCGCGGCGATGCGGAGGCCTCCTTTTTGTGCACGGTGTACTTCTGAGTGTGCAAGTGGGGGAGTTGTTACTCCTCGACGATCTCGGTGATCGCGCCAGCGGGGCAAGCGTCCTGGCAAGCGCCACAGGCGACGCAGGAATCCTCGTCGGCGACGGTAGCAACGTCCTGGAGCTCCAGAACGCCAGCGGGGCAGGAGTCGACGCAAACGCCACAAGCGATGCACTCGTCGGCATCAATTACGGGATGAGCCATGGTAGTTTCCTCTCTGTTGACCGACGCTACAGGCGATGCGCGCCGGTTTGATTCGGGCAAAAACATACCACGGGAGCGACCGTTTGCAATACCCTCTGGCCGGCATCTTCATACCGTTCGCCGAGTATGCCAAGGTTTACTAAAAAACGCGCAGGTGGGGCCGTTGAGCTGCGCAAATGTTAGCTAAAGGTGACTTGAAATATAGGGCGATTGAGCGCGCCTGCGGAAAGGGCATCCCGTTATTTGGCCGAAAAACGGGTTGCAGTTTCGGGTTAGGCCCGCTAGCGGAAACTGCGAGCCGGTATCAGCTCTCAAAACGGGATACGGTTTCCGGTTGAGTCTTCAGACGGGAAACTGCGACCCGGAATCCACGCTCAAACCGGGACGAGCTTTCCACAAGGCAGCCCCAGGCGCCCCCGGACCCAAACCTCAGCCATCTCTACATAGATCTCGATAGATTTGCCGAGAACTCAATCAGCGCATCTACCTGCGCATTTAAGAACCTAAACTCTCAGCAATAAGAAATCTTATATGAATTGACTTAGATTTTGTATATTCCGGCCCATAAGGGGATACACTACATCCTGAAAGACAAGCCGAAACACCGCGCGGCAGACCGCCGAGTCGGTGCAAACGCACAAGAGAGAGGGAATTTCTAATGGGCAAGATTCTTGGTATCGACCTTGGTACTACCAATTCCGCAATGGCCGTTCTCGAGGGCGGTTCTCCGACCATTATCGTGAACGCCGAGGGCGACCGCACTACCCCGTCCGTCGTGGGCTTCCGTGCCGACGGCGACCGCGTCGTGGGTAAGGCCGCTAAGAACCAGGCTGTCACCAACCCCAAGAACACCGTGTTCTCCATCAAGCGCTTCATGGGCCGCAAGTACTCCGAGTGCACCTCCGAGATCAAGACCGTGCCGTATGAGGTCAAGGAGGGCCAGGGTGGCCGTGCCGTCGTCGACATCGAGGGCAAGGATTACACCGCCGAGCAGGTGAGCGCCATGACGCTCGCAAAGATGAAGGCCGACGCCGAGAAGTATCTGGGCGAGACCGTCACCGACGCCGTCATCACCGTCCCGGCCTACTTCAACGACGCCCAGCGTCAGGCCACCAAGGACGCCGGTAAGATCGCCGGCCTCAACGTCAAGCGTATCGTCAACGAGCCGACCGCTGCTGCTTTGGCCTATGGCCTGGACAAGCAGGGCACCGACCAGCGCATCCTGGTCTTCGACCTGGGCGGCGGCACCTTCGACGTCTCCATCCTCGACCTCGCCGACGGCGTGTTTGAGGTTCTGTCCACCTCGGGCGACAACCACCTGGGCGGCGACGACTGGGATCAGCGCGTCATCGACTGGATGGCCGATAAGTTCCAGCAGGAGAACGGTGTCGACCTGCGTCAGGACCCCATGGCCCTGCAGCGTCTGAAGGAGGCCGCCGAGAACGCCAAGAAGGAGCTCTCCGCCGCCCAGCAGACCACCATTAACCTGCCGTTCATTACCATGAACCAGTCCGGCCCGCTGCACCTCAACTACACGCTGACCCGCGCCGAGTTCGAGAAGATCACCCGCGACCTGCTCGAGCGCTGCAAGCAGCCTGTCACCAACGCCCTGCGCGACGCCAAGCTTAAGCTCTCCGATCTGACCGAGGTCATCCTCGTCGGCGGCTCCACCCGTATGCCCGCCGTCCAGGAGCTCGTCAAGACCATGACCGGCAAGCAGCCCAACATGTCCGTGAACCCCGACGAGGTCGTTGCCGACGGCGCTGCCGTCCAGGGCGGTGTGCTTACCGGCGACGTCGAGGGCATCCTGCTGCTCGACGTTACCCCGCTGTCGCTGGGTGTCGAGACCATGGGCGGCATCATGACCAAGATGATCGACCGCAACACCACGATCCCGACCTCCAAGACCGAGGTCTACTCCACCGCTGCCGACAGCCAGACCAGCGTCGAGATCAACGTGCTCCAGGGCGAGCGTGAGCTTGCCCGCGACAACAAGTCGCTCGGTAAGTTCCAGCTGACCGGCATTCCGGCTGCCCGCCGCGGCGTGCCGCAGATCGAGGTTACCTTCGACATCGACGCCAACGGCATCGTCAAGGTCTCCGCTAAGGACAAGGGCACCGGCAAGGAGCAGCAGATTACCATTTCCGGCTCCACCGCTCTGTCCGACGACGAAGTCGATCGTATGGTCAAGGACGCCGAGGCTCATGCCGAGGAGGACAAGAAGCAGAAGGAAGAGGTCGAGGTCCGCAACCAGACCGATAGCCTGTGCTACTCCACCGAGCAGACCCTCAACGAGCTGGGCGACAAGGTTTCCGCCGACGTGAAGTCCAAGGCCGAGGCCGCTATCGCCGACGCCAAGAAGGCGCTCGAGGGCTCTGACGTCGAGGCCATCAAGGCCGCCGGCGAGTCCCTGCAGTCCGTGGCCTACGAGCTGGCTCAGGTTGTCTACGCCGACGCTCAGCAGCAGACCGACGGTGCCGCTGGTGCCCAGCCTGCCGACGATGACGTAGTCGACGCCGACTACGAGGTTGTGGACGACGAGGACAAGTAATCATGTCCGCCCGTAAAGCTCGCACGGAGGCGGCTGCCGCCGGCGCCGCCCCCGTTGACTCTGAGGAGAAGGACGTGAAGATTCCCGTAGAGGCCGCAGACGATATCGAGGTCAATGAGGCCCCGGCCGCCGAGGCTGCCGAGAACCAGGTAGAGGATTCCAACAAGGAGGCGACGATGACCGAGGACGAGATGGTGGAAGCCGCTATCCGCGCCGGTGAGGAAGCCGCCGACAACGACTTTAAGCTCAAGTTCGAGCAGGCCCAAAAGGAGCTTGCCGACGTGCGCAATGAGCTCGATGCTGCGGCAGAGGCTCAGAAGGCCGCCGAGGACAAGGCGAAGGACGCTACCGAGCGCACCGCTCGTCTGCAGGCCGACTGGGAGAACTTCCGTCGCCGCACCGCCAACGAGCGCATCGCCGAGCGCGAGCGCGCGACCGAGAAGCTTGTCACCGCGCTGTTGCCGGTGATCGACGATATCGAGCGCGCGATCGACCATGCCCGCAGCCAGGAGCTTTCCGACGACTTTAAGCAGTTCGTCGATGGCGTTGACGCGGTACATGCCAAGCTGCTCGACGTGTTTGCGCACGAGGGCGTTGAGCCCATCGACCCCAAGGGCGAGGCGTTCGATCCGCTCGAGCACCAGGCTGTGGGTCGCGTCGAGGACGCATCGCAGTATGACGAGACCGTCAACGATGTGTACCAGAAGGGCTACCGCATGGCGGATCGCATCCTGCGTTCCGCGATGGTGACGGTGACCTACGGTGGCGAGAAGCGCCCCGCACCGGAGCCCGAAGCGGCGCCCGAGGATGCTACGGCCGATACGGCCGAGAGCACCGAGGAGTAATTGAGAAGGGCCCCGGGGCAACACCCGGGGCCCTTTCTGGCCTAGTGCCATATGACAGTATGAGCCGCCGTCCGCAGGGGCGGCGGATATAACAGGAGAGGAGCTACGATGGCTGCAGGCAAAACCTTCTATGACATCCTGGGCGTATCCAAGAGCGCCTCCGACAAAGAGATCAAGAGCGCGTTTCGCAAGCTCGCGCAAAAATATCACCCCGATGCCGGCGGCGACGAGGCCAAGTTCAAGGAGATCAGCGAGGCCTACGAGACGCTTTCGGACGAGAAGAAGCGCAAAGAGTACGACCAGATGCTCATGTTTGGCGGTATGCCGGGCGCGGGCGGCGCGTATGGCGGCGGCTACGGTGCCGGCGCGGGTGCCAGCGGCTGGGGCGACATCTTCGACAGCATCTTTAGCGGCAACGGCGCCTGGGGCAGCGATTGGGGCTCGGGCTTTGCCGGGGCTGCGGGCGCTGCCGGTGCCGGCGCTGGCCGCAGCCGCGCTCGCAAGGGCGGCGACCTGTCGCTGACCGTCGATGTGACGGCCGAGGACGCGTTTCGCGGCGTGACGCACAAGGTCACCTATCGCATTCCCTCGACAGGCGAGCAGCAGACCATTACGGTCTCGGTGCCCGCGGGCGCGGTCGACGGCGGCAAGCTACGCTACAAGCGTCGCGGCGAGTATGGCGTTGCCGGCGGCGAGCGCGGCGACCTGGTCGTGACCACGCATGTGGAGGAGCACCCGCTGTTTAAGCGTAAAGGTGCCGACGTGACCATGGAGGTACCGGTCTCGGTCTATGAGGCGGCGCTCGGCTGCACGGTGGACGTGCCGACGCCCGGCGGTGCGACGGTTCGTCTGAAGGTGCCCGCGGGTACCCAGACGGGCAAGAAGTTTCGCTTTAAGGAGATGGGTGCGCCCGACGTTAAGCATCGCGGCCGCACGGGTGCGCTGCTCGTCGAGATCAAGGTGCAGGTCCCCACGAACCTGTCCGACGATGAGCGCGATGCCATGACCAAGCTGCGCGAGGCCGACACGCGCGATTATCGCGAGAAGGTCAACCGTTACAAGGCGACGTACTAGGGCGGTCGTGGCGCACGCCCGCGCCCGCGGGCTTATGATGGACGATAACGAGACGGAAAGGGATCAGGTAGCATGGCCGAGGACAATAGGAACAAACCGCTGTACATG
>CABUHP010000120.1 GCA_902491415.1 uncultured Collinsella sp. | reverse complement strand
GACGCAAGCGCCGTCGACCTCATTCGTCCCGCCATGTACGGCGCTTACCACCACATCACGGTGATGGGTCAGCCGGGTGGCGACGACAAGACCACAGCGCCCGCTACGGACACCTACGACATCACGGGCAATCTGTGCGAGAACAATGACAAGTTCGCCATCGACCGCGAGCTGCCGCATATCGACATGGGCGACCTGCTCGTGATTCACGACACCGGCGCGCATGGCTACTCCATGGGCTACAACTACAACGGCCGCCTGCGCTCCGCCGAGGTCCTGCTGCGCCCCGATGGCTCGGCAGACCTCATCCGCCGCGCCGAGCGCCCGGGCGATTACTTTGCCACGCTCGACGTGCTGCCGTGCGGCCGTGAGCTACTGGCCAAATCGCGCGCCGAAAGCGCCCGCCGTCGCGCTCAGGACGAGCGCCTGGCCGTCGCCGCTCAGTGGAACAAACGCATCCAGATCGCGGAAGCGAAGGAGAAGAACATGGACATCCGCAATCTCGAGGGCTCAATCGTCGCCCTCGTCACGCCGTTTAAAAAGGACGGCAGTGTCGACTTTGACGCGCTCGAGCGCCTTATCGATTTCCACCTGCAAAATGGCACCGATGCCATCCTCACCCTGGGCACCACCGGCGAGAGCGCCACGATGACCGACGACGAGGACAACTCCGTTGTCGCCGCCGTGGTCAAGCAGGTTGCAGGACGCGTCCCCGTCATTGCCGGCTCGGGCTCCAACTCCACGCAGACCATGCTCACCAAGTCGCTCACCTATCAGGGACTGGGCGCCGACGGCCTGCTGCTCATTACCCCCTACTACAACAAGTCCAACGAAGAGGGCATCTACCAGCACTTTAAGACCGTGGCCGACGCCGTGGACATCCCTTGCATCCTCTACAACATCCCCGGCCGCTGCGGCTGCGGCATCAGCGAGCGCAATGTGGAGCGCCTGGCCGCGCACCCCAATATCATGGGTATTAAGGAAGCCTCGGGCAACGTCGCCTATGCCGCCAAGATCGCACACCTGCTGTCCGACGACTTCCGCATGTACTCGGGCGAGGACGCGCTCACCGTGCCGCTCATGAGCCTGGGCGCCTCGGGCACCATCAGCGTGTGGGCCGATGTTCAGCCGCAGCTCGTGCACGACATGTGCCGTGCCTATCTGGACGGCGACGTGGAGCGCGCCCGCGATATCCAGATTGCCGGTCAGCCGCTCATCAACGCCCTCTTTAGCGAGGTCAATTCCATCCCCGTTAAAGAAGCGCTCGCTCAGATGGGTATGATCGAGGCAAACTACCGCATGCCGCTGTGCCCCATGGCCAACGACACACGCGCTGCACTTACCGATGCTCTGAAGGGAGCTGGTCTGCTTGATTAAGACCGTCATTATGGGAACGGGCCGTATGGGCTCGCTCATCCGCACCACCGCCGAGGGCGTTGTCGACGCCGCCGGTCAGCCCGTTTTTGATATCGTCGCCCAGATCGGTTTTGATCTGTCCGAGCTCGAGAGCGCCCCGGCAGCCGACGTCATCATCGACTTCTCGAACGTCGTGACCTTCGATGCCGTCGTCGTCTATGTCGAGCGTACAGGCGCGGCGTTGGTCTCGGGCACTACAGGCTACACCCCCGAGCAGATGGATCGCCTGCGCGAGCTGGGTCAGAACGCCCGCGTCATGCACTCTGGCAATTACTCCATCGGTATCGCAGCCCTGCGTCATCTGGTAGCACAGGCCACACGCGAGCTGCCCGGCTTTGACTGCGAAATCGTCGAGACGCACCATAACCAAAAGGTCGACGCCCCCAGCGGCACTGCCAAGTTACTGCTCGATGCCGTCGTCGAAACCGAGCCCGAGGCAGGCTACCACCCCGTCTACGGACGCGAGCGCATGTGCGGCGCGCGCGACCCCAAGGAAATCGGTATGCACTCGCTGCGCGGCGGCACCGTCGCCGGCGTGCACGAGGTGAGCTTCTTTGGCCAGGACGAGGAGGTCACGCTCACGCATCGCGCCACGAGCCGTCAGATCTTCGTCAACGGCGCCCTGGCAGCCGCGCAGAAGCTCGTCACCCGCGAGCACGGCTTCTATACGTTCGACCAGGTCATGTTTGCCTAACCAGGTATCAACCGGATCCACCCAAAGGAGAGACAGCAAATGAGCAATGCAGCCGAGATGGATGCACAGGAGATTATCAACTACATCGCCACCGCGCCCAAGAAAACGCCCGTCAAGCTGTACGTGCGCGAGAAGCCCGGCATGAAGGTTGCCTGGGGCGACGCACATGTCTACGGCGGCCGTCGTGGCAAGACCGTCTTTGGCGACTGGGAGGAACTCAAGGCCATCCTGGACGCCAATGCCGATTCCATCGATTACTACGACGTCGAGAATGACTGCCGCAACTCCGCCGTCCCTATGCTCGACCTTAAGGGCATCAATGCCCGCATCGAGCCGGGCGCGATCATCCGCGACCGCGTCGAGATCGGCGACCGTGCCGTCATCATGATGGGCGCCATCATCAACATCGGCTCCGTCATCGGTGAGGGCTCCATGATTGATATGGGCGCCGTCCTGGGCGGCCGCGCAACCGTGGGCAAGAACTGCCACATCGGCGCCGGCACCGTACTGGCAGGCGTTGTGGAGCCCGCCAGCGCCACGCCCGTCATCATCGAGGACGACGTTATGATCGGCGCCAACGCCGTGGTCCTGGAAGGCGTGCACGTGGGCAAGGGCGCTGTCGTTGCCGCCGGCGCTGTGTGCGTCGAGAACGTCCCCGCCGGTGCCGTCGTGGCTGGTGTCCCCGCCCGCGTCATCAAGATGCGCGACGAGAAGACCGACAGCAAGACCGGTCTCGAAGAGGGCTTACGTCAACTTTAATAGTTACGCGATTTTGACAAACCGCGTTTTCGCTGACTTATGCTCAACCTGCGGGGCAATTCACCCCCAAACAAGAAGGCCGAGGCCCCAAGGAGCTTCGGCCTTTGCTTTCCCGCTGTAGGCGTAACGCAACTTATCGATTCTCGATGCTGCCGATGTTTTTGAGCTCGATGGAGATGAGGCCGTTGGGTTCGTTGACGAACTCGATGTACTCGGAGTTCGAGCCCATCTCGGCCGGAAAGCTGATCTCGATGCCCGTATCGGTACGAATCTTGTGGTTGCGCACGGCCGCACGCTCGACCTGCTTGCGCTCCACGGGAACGCGCTCGGGAACCTTCTCCTCGGTCAGTGCTGCGCGCACGCTTTCCTTGATGACCGGCTCGTCCTCAAAGACCTCATCGACGATATCCCAAGGCGGCAGCTCCTCGTCATCCTCGACCTTCTCGGCAACGGCAGCCTTAACCTTAGCGAGCGCTACGGCTGTATTGGCACCGTGCTCCTCGGCGACTTCCTCGACCACGCGCGTCACGGTGTCGATGACCTCCTTGCCCGACACGCCCGTATCGCACTGCAGCAGACCGTCGGGAATGAGCATACGGTCTTCGCCGGCAATCTTGCGCTTCTTGTCCACATAGCCGATCTCCATGGTGCTCGCGCGCACGATGGCATAGCTCGGCACCTTTTGGGAAGGATTCGGCAGGATAGCATAGTGGCGCGCGATGTCGTTGCGTACCTCGCCCTCCTCGCGGCCCACCTCGTGCATAAAGGCCTGTTTGGAGCCCAGCAGCATCACGGCAAACCAGCGGGCATCCTCGTCGTCGTCAAAATCGGCAACCAGCACGTCGGTCGACTCGGCTTTCTCGGCCTTGGTAAGCTCGGAGGAAATGAACTCCGCAATCTGCTGCGACAGGTCTACGAACTCGCGCTCGCCAAAGAAATAGCCCTTGAGCTCGCCGCCAAACGCAGAGTTCTCGGCAAACGTGGCGCGCTTATTGTCGGCCGAGGTTCGTGCGCGGCGCAGATGCGTGGTCACAAAGTTGCGCACGGTACGGCTCTCGATATCGAGCTCGCGCTGGCTCATGACGTTGACGGCAGAGTCAAAGTCCAGGATATGCAGAATCGCGTGATTGATTTTCATATACGGCATTCCGTTCTAGATCGATTTCGGCACGAACCAGTATAGCGGTCGAGCCCGCCCCAGGTGCATCGAAGCTTGGTGCATCGGGGACAGGCTGCTTTGCACCAATGGTTAGCGCAGAAGCTCGGACTGCCAAGCCTCGAGCTGTTCTGCCAAACTCTTGCCGGCAGCGGGCATGTCGATCTGGGGTCGTTTGGGCAGCAGTGCGCATTTGAGGATTGCCACGATGGTCTGCGAGACAAAGCGTCGCGTATCCTCGTCAAAGCCTTGCGCAGCCTGGAACATCACGGGCAGGCTCTCGCGCAGATTCCCAGCGATATCCGCAAACCGCTCAGCACCCGTAGCCTCAAACACGGAGAACAACGCATCTACAAAACGCTCGCGCTCGCTAGGTGACACTGCAAGCAGCATCTCGCGAATGGAGTCATCAACGTATCGAGCACCGGCGGACAGGCGCTCACAGTACGCGAAGTCGCGACCATCAACCACCCAGCTAAAGGGATTATGCTGCAGCAGGCTGAACTCGGTGCTCTCAACGATGGCATAGTCCTCCTGCGTCTCGAACATCATGCCAAAGATCGACGACCGAGGTAGCGTCTTGTCGATTCGACCGGAAAGAACGGCAAAGGCGTTGCCGTTCAGAAACTCCTCGACAAAGCCCGGACCATCATGAGAATACACCCGTTCGATTCGCTCACGGGCGACATCGGAGCACATCGCCGCACCGTACACCGCAAGGTTTCCACCCTTGGAATGACCTCCGCACAAAAGCGGCCCGTCAATCGCATCCGCTGCCTCGTCCACATAGCGCGCAGCAGATTCCTGGGAGGGCACAGGGCACCGGAACGCCATGTTAAAGTCCTCTTTCCAGCCCACAATCGTGCTGTCGGTCCCCCGGAAGGAAAGATAGCTAAACCCCGCCGGAAACCGGAACGCCATGGCTGCAAACTGCTCTGTCGCCACCACATCGCTCACGGCACGATAACCGCAAACGTGCACGCCACGGTAGCGAGGGCTTGCTGCCACGGCCTCTAACAAGGCCCTGCTCCCCTCTGGATCCCACAGGTCGCCAATCATGTCCCGGGAGCACTCGGCACGAAGCAGCTCGCGTACGTCTAGGCCCTGCCAGTTCGTCAGCCCCGCCATAACACCCGGCAAACGCAAATAGGACAACCACGCAAAGACCAGGCTATCCACCGCGCAGAACGGCCGTTCCTCAAACGGGTCAAACGCCGTCTGGGCATAGGTCAAAAAATTAGGCGAATCCGACATGGCCCTCCCATCAACTATAGCGCATTGGGGTCAGGTTACTTTGCATCAAAAAGGCGCCCGGGCCGCGTGGACCCGGACGCCTTCATTGTAGCTTTTCGCTCTAGCGAGCTTGATTTAGCAGGAGAAGTCGACGCTGTCGATGATGTCCTTGAGGGCCTTGGCGGAGGCGGTAAGCTCATGCTGCTCGTCATCGTTCAGCGGCACGGGGACGCGGCAGACAACGCCGTCGCGGCCAACGACGGTCGGCATGGAGATGGCAAGATCGGACAGGCCGTACTCGCCCACCATGAGCGAGGAAACGGGCAGAACGGTCTGCTCATCGCGCATGACGGCAGTGCAGATGCGCTTGACGGCCATGGCGACGCCGTAGTAGGTGGCGTGCTTCTTCTCGATGATGGTGTAGGCGGAGTTCTTGACGTCCTCGGCGATGCGCTTCTCGGCAGCCTCATGCTCCAGATGACCGTGAAGCTCGCAGAAGGTGT
>CABUHP010000119.1 GCA_902491415.1 uncultured Collinsella sp. | reverse complement strand
CATTTATCGACGAGATGGCAAAGCTCATGGGGGTCGGCACCGAATCGGGCGAGTTCGAGCAGCTCGCAAGCCGGGGAACGACCGTCCACGAGGTCTCGGGCCGCTGCGGCGTGTACGCAAAGACCGATATCCAGCCGCTGCTCAACGAGGGCATTCCTACCACCGACCTGGCGCTTTCGGCGCTTCACGCGGTCGCCCGCCAAACGATCGGCGGTCTGGCCCAGGGTATCGACATCGAGCCGCCGGTAATCTTCGAGGGCGGTACGCTCGCCTACAACCCCACACTGGTCCGCGTGTTCCGGGAGCAACTGAATCTATCGGACGATCAGGTTATCGTCCCGCGCGATCCGCAGATCATGGTCGCGCGCGGTGCCGCCCTGTCGCTGACCGACATGTTCGCATCGTCTCAACCGATCGACCTTCCCGACGCTTTTGTCCGGCTGGATAAGCTCGAGACGGTCGCGCCCGCAAGCGGGGAGGGACGTCTTGCCCAGCCCTTTTTTGCCACACCTGCCGAGCAGGCGGATTTTACGGCACGCCATGGCAAAGAGACGCCGGCAAAGGGTCCGGATGCGTATGCGCCCGGAGAGACGGTGCGTGTGGCGCTCGGTATCGATTCGGGGAGCACGACGACCAAGTTCGCCCTGGTCGATGAGGCGGGTGAGCTTGTCGATTCGTTCTACGCGTCTAATAACGGCAGACCGCTCGACGTCGCCCAACAGGGTCTTGTCAGCTTGAAGAACCGCTGGGAGACAGCGGGAGTCACGCTTGCGATCGATGCCGTGGGCACCACGGGATACGGCGAGGAGCTTTTCGCGCGCGCGTTCCACGCCGACTACCATACGGTCGAGACGGTCGCGCACGCCCGCGCCGCGTGCGCATGCGTTCCCGATGCGACCTTCGTGCTCGACATCGGCGGACAGGATATGAAGGCCATCTGGCTCAACCACGGCGTGCTGACCGATATCGTCGTCAACGAGGCGTGCTCTGCGGGCTGCGGCTCGTTCCTCGAGGGTTTTGCCAAAAACCTCGGAATAGCCGTTGAGGATATCGCGACCGAGGCATTTTCGTCCAAAGCCCCCGCCGTTCTCGGCAGCCGCTGCACGGTGTTCATGAACAGCAGCGTCGTTTCCGAGCAGCGGCGCGGTAAGGGTCCGGGCGACATCATGGCCGGTCTCTGCCGTTCGATTATCGAGAACGTGTTCACCAAGGTCATTCGCGTTTCAAATCTCAACCGTCTGGGCGACAAAGTCGTCGTCCAGGGCGGCACGTTCCGAAACGACGCGGTGCTGCGCGCATTCGAGCAGTATCTGGGCAAACCCGTCACGCGTGCGCCCCACCCGGGGCTGATGGGCGCTATCGGTATCGCCCTGCTCGCGCGCGAGGAATGCCGCAAGGGCGACGCCGGCACGTCGTTTATCGGGCTCGATGCCGTGGAGCGCTTCGAGCATCGCGAGTTCGGCGGCGTTACCTGCCGTCGGTGCAACAACCGCTGCCAGCGCGCGGTCGTGGCATTTGGCGACGGCTCGCTTTACGTCACGGGCAATCGCTGCCCGCGCGGCGGCGCCATCTCATGGGATGAGCTCGTGCGCGAGGTTCCCGCGGCGGAGGAGCTGCGTCCGCAGGGTGCTTGCGAGGCACAGGCACCCGGCACGGGGCGCGACCGGACCGCGGCTGCCCCCAATCTCTTTGTCGACCGCGAGAAGCTGCTGTTCGAGTCGTGCCCCACGGTTCCCGTCAGCGGGGGGCGCGATGTCACGATCGGCATTCCCCGTGTGCTCGAGTTCTGGGACACCATGCCGTTCTGGTCGACGTTCTTCAGCACGCTCGGCTTTAAGGTGCGCGTCTCGGGACGCAGCACCAAGGCGATGTACGAGCGCGGTCTGGCGCACGTCACATCCGACACCGTGTGCTTCCCGGCCAAGCTCGTCCACGGGCACATCCGCAATCTCGTCGACGCCGGCGTCGACCGCATCTTCATGCCCATCATCACGACGGTGCCCACCGAAAACACCGCCTCTACCAGCGAGTGGATGTGCGCCGTCGTAAAGGGATACCCCTACGTGATGCGCAATTCCGATAACCCGGAGGAGCGTTTCGGCGTTCCGTTCGATACGCCGCTGTTCCACTGGTACGACGAGGGCGACCGAAACCGCCAGCTCAAGGCGTGGTGCAAGGAGACCTTCGATATCGATGCCGACCTGGTTGCCAAGGCGACCGAGCAGGCGGACCGCGCGCAGGAGACGTTTGAGAACCAGCTGCAGCTGCGCGGCAGGCAGGTGCTCGAGAACGTGCACGAGGACGGCGGCTACGCGGTGGTGATCGCTTCGCGCCCGTACCACAACGACCCGCTGGTCAACCACGGGCTGCCCAAGCTCTTCTCTGAGCGCGGCATCCCCGTGCTGACGCCCGATGCGGTGCCGGGGGTCTGCAACGTCGATCTTTCCAACAGCCGCATCGACATCGTGAACAACTACCATGCGCGCATGCTGTCGTGCGCGGTCATCGTCGCATCGACGCCCGAGCTCGAGCTCGTGCAGATGGGCAGCTTCGGCTGCGGCCACGATGCGTATCTCACCGACGAGATCGCGCGCATGATGGGCGAGATGGGCTCCAAGGTTCCGATGATGATCAAGCTCGATGAGAGCGACGTCGCCGGTCCCATGGGCATTCGCGTGCGTTCGTTTATCGAGTCGGTCAACCGTCGTCGCGCGGAGGAGCGTGCCGAGGGCGCCCGGGTGCACGCGGTCCATCCGCTCGACGACCCGTATAAGGTCAAGTACACCAAGCGCGACCGGCACGACAAGATCGCGCTGGTCCCCAACACCTCCCATGCGTTCTGCAGGCTCATGACCGCGGCGATGCGCAATCAGGGCGTGCGCGCCGAGGCCCTTGATATCGGGCGCGAGGATGCCATCCGCCTGGGCAAACGCTATGTGCACAACGACATCTGCTTCCCCGCGCAAATCGTGATCGGCGAGGCGCTCGCGGCACTCGAGAGCGGTAAGTACGACCCGCACGACGTCGCCGTGGTGACTGGCAAGTATATCGGCGACTGCCGCCTGACGCACTACATGCCCCTGCTGCGCCGCGCGCTCGACGACGCGGGATACGACTATGTCCCGGTGCTCACCAACGACGACGTCGATGCCCACAATGCGCATCCGGGCTTCAAGCTCGGCCTTGGCCCGAGCATCCAGATCGCCTACGGTCTTCCCATGATCGATGCCCTCGAGGCCATGCTTAGGCGCATCCGTCCCTACGAGCTCGAGAAGGGCGCGGCGGACGCTGCGTTCGACCGCGCGCTCGATGAGGTTATCGAGGGCATGGAGCGCTCCGGGCTGAGAGGCCAGGCGACGGGCTTCAAACGCGCGCTTGCGATCATGGACGCCGTTCCGTACGACCGCTCGAACCCGCATCCGACCGTTCTCATCGTGGGCGAGTACCTGCTCAATTTCCATCTCGGCGCCAACCACGAGATCGAGCGCTACCTCGAGGACAACGGGCTCGAGGTCATCGAGGCGCGCATGACCGACGTGATCCGCAAGACCTATTTCTACAAGCATGCGCAGTCGCGCGAGTTCCACGTCGACCTGTCGCTGCCCGAAAAGGCCTGGTACGCCACGGCGGACAACCTGTTCGAGCTCGCGCACGACCGTTGCGACCGCCTGGGCGCGGCGAGCCCGCTCTACGAGCCGCCGACGCGCATGCCCGAGCTCGTGCGCGCGAGCGATAAGATCCTGCACCATACGTTCGATGCGGGCGAGGGCGTGCTGATTCCGGCGGAGATCCTCGAGCACGCCAAGCGCGGCTGCCGCAACTTCGTGATCCTGCAGCCGTTCGGGTGTCTGCCCAACCATGTCGTGGGGCGCGGGCTCATCCATGCGCTCAAGGAGCAGTATCCCACGGCGCAGTTCCTGCCGCTCGACTACGATCCCGACGTGAGCTTCGCCAACGTGGAGAACCGTCTTCAGATGCTCATCATGAACGCCAAGGCGCAGGGGTGCGGTGAGGCGCATGGCGAGACCGCGTAAGGACGCCGATGCGCCCGATGCACGCACCCGTATCATCGAGGCGTTTTGGGAGCTCATCGAGAACAACAGCATCTTCGAGTTGTCGGTTGGCGAGGTGACCCGCGCCGCCCAGTGCAATCGCGGAACGTTTTACTACTATTTTCACGATTTCGATGAACTCGTCGCCATCGCCATAGCCCAGCTGCTGCAGGATAACGAGCTCATCACCGATGTCCTCTGGCATTTTTCGAGCGAGGGCGACCTTTCGGCGTTCGACCGGCGCGACGTCCGCTGCCTGCTGCGGCGCATCGTCATCACCATGAGGGCGGGTGCCGCCGAGCAGGTCGTGCAGGGCATCCATACGATCATCATCGACCGCGTGAGAGAGATCGTCCACCCCGACGGAGAAGAGCTCAAGGCAGATTCGAGCTTTGCGGTGGGCTTTCTGGTCTCGGGCATCATGGGCTTTGTGATGGCGGTCGGCTTTGCCCGGGAGGGCGGCGAGGAGATAGACCTCGAGCAGCTGGGGGACAGCGCGTGCGCGTACCTGAGGGCGGTCGCCATGCAGACGGTGGAAACGGTCGCGCAAGTCGAGGGCGTCGATACATCCGAGGCCGATGCCTATCGCGCATCGCGTGCGACGAGTCCCGGCGTGGTGAAAGACGCCTAGGGTTTCTCTTGCGGGGCGCCTGTCGCGCATCGCGCGGTGAGTCCCGCGATGCGGTCATAACCTGCATTCATGTGAGCCGGGTTTATAGATATTCCTCCAGCTGTTAACATAGACGACCTGTGGGTAAAGAGACAAAAGCGCCGCCGACGGGCGGGCGTTTTGATTTCGATGAACTCATGTAAGGAAACGAGCATGTTAGATAGATTTACCGATCGCGCGCGTAAGGTCATGTCCATGGCCAAGCAAGAGGCGCTCGATCTTCATTCAAATAAGGTGGGCACCGAGCACCTGCTGCTCGCGCTTGCCAAGGAGGACGAGGGCATTGCCGCCGAGGCACTGCGTTCGCTCGACATCTCCTACGATGACATCATGGATACTCTCAAAGAGGTCCAGACCACGGTTCCCGAGCCCAGTGAGGAGACCGAGGCGGCCAAGCTCGCCTTTACGCCGCTCGTCATTAGCGTGATGGAGCGTTCATTCCGCGTGGCGCGCGAGAACAACCAGACCTATGTGTCGACCGAGCACCTGCTCATCGGCATCGTCGAAGAGGGTAACGGCATGGCCATGGACATCCTCATGCGCCTGGGTGTGTCGTCCGCCTCCATAAAAAAGGCTATCGAGAAACTCACCGCCAAGGACCAGGACAAGAAGCGTCCGCTCGCCGGTGCCGGTGCTGGTCGTCCCGGTGCGGGCCTGCCGTTCTTTAGCGGCTCGGATGCCTCTCAGCAAAAGGGGAGCGGCACCGACACGCTCAAGCAGTTTGCGACTAACCTCACGCAAAAGGCGCGCGACGGCGAGCTCGACCCCGTGATTGGCCGCGAAAAGGAAGTCCAGCGCATGATGGAGATCCTTTCGCGCCGCACCAAGAACAATCCGCTTATCCTGGGCGATCCCGGCGTGGGCAAGACGGCTATCGTCGAGGGCCTGGCGCAGCAGATTGCTGCTGGCAATGTGCCCGAGAATCTTATGAACCAGAATATCTGGACGCTCGACCTGCCGGGTCTCGTTGCGGGCGCCAAGTATCGCGGTGAGTTCGAGGAACGCCTCAAGAACGTGATCCAGGAGGCGACCGAGGCCGACG
>CABUHP010000118.1 GCA_902491415.1 uncultured Collinsella sp. | reverse complement strand
AGCAGCACGGGCACGTTATGCGCCGTGCAGACGATGGCGTCACAGCCCTTGGCAATCTGCTCGCGAACGTCCTCAAGGTCATCGGCGCCGTTCGAGGTCACCGCAACGATATGATCACCATGGACCTGATTGGGAACGAGCAGGTTGTGCTCGCACTCGGCGGCACCCATAGCCTCGAGCGCACGACGACGATTTTCTTGAACAGCAAAGGGGTCATCGCCAACATGCGAGCCCAAGTTGAGTGAGGAGTACGCATCTTCGGAAACGCCACCGGCGCGCTCGGTGAAGGCAAAGCGAACATCGGATGTCGCGCCCTCCACCAACGTAACTCCATCATGGTCGACACGCGAAACTTTGTCCGCACGTGCTGCCATACTAAAGCCTCCTAATAACACAAGTACCGCGGCATCGCCGCTACAGCCCGCGTTTATACGGCTGTCATACTTCTCTAAAAGGATACCTGCTGCGCTGGAGGCAATCGTAAAGGGAACGTAAGGAGATTGGAGGTTCTAGTTTACAAAGTCGAAATAAAAAGGGCGCGTCCATACGGACACGCCCCTGTGCACAACAATACAAAGAACGACTTAGAAGCTACCGCGCTTCAGGAAGTCGGGAAGCTCGAACTGATCGTTGCCGAAGTTAGGAAGCTCGGTGCCACCGACGTTGCGGGTCGGAGCGGCCTGAGCCGGGCTGGTGGCCGGAGCGGTGCGCTGCGGCTCAGCGGAGGCAGCGGCCTTGCTCTGAGACTGCTGAGCGGCAAAGAGCTCATCCTGACGGTTGACGTTGGAGTCGGAGAAGCCCGTAGCGATGACGGTGATACGCACCTGATCGCCCAGGGACTCGTCGACAACGGTACCGAAGATGATGTTGGCCTCGGGGTCGACGGCGTTGGCGACAACGTCGGCGGCGTCGCTGATCTCCTGGATACCCAGGTCCTTGGAACCGGCGATGGAGAGCAGCACGCGCGTGGCGCCATCGATGGAGCTCTCGAGCAGCGGGCTGGAGATGGCCTGCTGGGCTGCGTCGACGGCACGGGTATCCCCAGAAGAGGTACCGATACCCATCATGGCGGTACCGGCCTGCTTCATGATGGTCTTAACATCGGCGAAGTCCAGGTTGATGATACCGGGGACGGTGATGAGGTCGGTGATGCCCTGGGTGCCCTGGGAAAGGACGCCATCGGCAATCGCGAAGGCCTCGAGCATGGTGGTCTTCTTCTCGGCGATGTCGAGCAGCTTATCGTTAGGGATGACAATCATGGTGTCGACGCAATCGGAGAGGGTCTTAATGCCCTCCTCGGCGCTCTTCTTGCGCTTGCGGCCCTCGAAGGTGAAGGGCTTGGTCACGACGGCGACGGTCAGCGCACCGACCTCGTTCATCGCGATATCGGCAACGATGGGAGCAGCGCCGGTACCGGTGCCACCGCCCTCGCCGCAGGTGATGAACACCATGTCGGCGCCAGCGAGCGCCTCGGCAATGTCGTCGCGGGACTCATCGGCAGCCTTGCGGCCAACCTCGGGGTTGGCGCCGGCGCCCAGGCCGCGGGTAAGGTCGGTGCCGATGTGCACCTTGATATCGGCATCAGAGATCGCGAGTGCCTGAGCATCGGTGTTGATGGCAACAAACTCGACGCCGCGGATGCCCTCTTCGATCATTCGATTGACCGCGTTGGTACCGCCGCCGCCGACGCCGACCACCTTAATGACGGCAAGGTAGTTGTTGATCTCTGTCTCGTGCATGTCGGTCCTCCGAACAAAGGTTATAGCCATAGCATGGGTCGACCCCTGCGCACATTAACCTTCAGGTTGAAAGTAAATGCAAAGGTAAACCGTATTATGTTTGCACATTATGAACGTATCAGTCAAATAATTGACCGTGAAAACCAAACAAACCAGATAAACGGCGTGGTATGGCCCCTCAACAAAGCATCAACCAGCGCTACGAGGTCGGAGCGTTCCTAAATGTATAGTTACCCGGAGAGCGCACATTGATATACGTTACGCCCTCTACCTGCGAAAGCAGCTTGGTGACTACGCGCTCCTTCTTGACGATATCGTCCGAATCGCCCAGCGACACCTCAATGCCGTTATTGAGGTTTGCCGAGATGGCTTCGACCGAAGGCGTGGAAATATCCTTGACTTGTCCCAAGAACTCGCTCGAAAAACCACGCACATAATCCAAGCCAGCCTTAACGGCCTTGGAGCTCACTGCCTGGCCGGAAACCGGAGCGACATCCGCCGAGACATCAGTCAACAACACCGCGCCATAGTGCTTAGCGAGCGCCAGCGCGGCATCGATTCCGGTCAAGGTATTTGAGCCCTGCCCTGTCGTGATGACGTTGCCTTGGTCGTCCACTTCGACCGACGTCGACAGTGGGGCGATCCAGTTGTCATCATCCCCGATGGCCCAGGCAAGGTCATCGGAACTGATATAGGCAATTGCGATGACCTTGCGCTCCATCGGCGTAATGATGAGCGTATGCGGGAACTGACGCTGGACATCCACGCCCGAGACCCACGGATTCTGCTTGAGGTCCTCGGTAATCTGGTCGGGATCGACGTTAAAAAGCGACGTTCCCTCGGGCAAATCGATCAGCTGGATAGCATCGTGCTTCGTCACATGCTCGCTGCCTTGAATCTGAATATCAGTGGCGGTAAACAATCCAGAGTTGATCACCACGATGGCAACGACGACGAGCACGGCCAAGGCGGCCAGAACGCCGCCCACGATTTTGCCTTTGCCTGCAACGACAGAAGCGGCGTCTGATGTTTTATTTACCATCGCCCCAAGTGAAGACAACGGGTTGACGCTTTTTTTACCCGAAGGCTTCTTGGCGGTAGCCGGCACCGATGTCAGCGAGCGCGGTTTCGATGCGCCCAGTGTGCGACCTGGACGCGCCGCTTTAGTTCCCGTCGAGGGCTTAGGAGTTGCCATGGGGCGGGCAGGCTTGGCGCCCATAACAGGCTTTGAAGTCACCGAGGGACGCGAGGACTTTTTTGCGGCCGGACGATTACCGAGCTGCGAGCCGACGACCGGACGACTGGTCTGTCGAGCATGCCCGACAGACTTAGAATGCGCGACGGTATTACGTTGAGGTTTGGCAGGCGCGCCGGAACGCCCTCCGGCGCGGCGGAAGGTGGGTTTCGATGCTCTAGAAGCCGAGGAATTTAACTTCCGGTCTGAGCTCGATGCCATACGCCTCCCTCACCTTTCCGTGCACATGTCTGATAACCGCGGCAACGTCATCGGCCGAGGCAGTTCCGTTATTAACGATAAAATTAGCGTGAACGGGCGAAACTTCCGCACCGCCAATCGAAAAACCCTTTAATCCACAATCCTCGATAAGCTTGCCCACACTCGCATCGGGCGGGTTGCGAAAGACCGACCCGCAGGATGCGCGACCCATGGGCTGCGTACGCTTGCGCCTCGTCAGGTACCGCTCCATGCGCTCGCGAATGTCGGCCTTGGGCGCCGGTTTAAGCTTAAGCACGCACTCGAGGATGATCTCATTGCGGGGAAGGCTACATTCTCGGTAGCCCCAAGTGATCTCGGACCCCGCATAATGCTTGATACCGGATGCCGGGTCAAACGTTACGACATCCTCAACCAGCGAGCCAATCCACTCGGTCCGTGTGCCTGCATTCATAGATATCGCACCGCCAACCGAACCAGGGATGCCAACGGCAAACTCAAGGCCCGAGAGGCTACGCGACAGGGCATCGTTGACCAGGCGCGCAAACATCACGCCCGCACCGACCGTCAGCGTACAACCGTCATCGGCAACAACCGTGCGCTGAAACTCACGTCCGAGCGAAATGACGGCACCGCGATAACCGCCATCGGCAACCAGCAGATTGGAGCCCTTACCGATGATGACCCACGGCACCTGCTCGCGATCGAGCACCGCCACGGCGCGGCGGAGGGCATGATAGCTATGGCACGTCACAAAGAGGTCGGCCTTGCCGCCGATACGATAGCTCGTATGACGCGCAAGGCGCTCGTCCTCGATCACATCCGTGTCGATCATGCCCGAGAGCGCCATGACGGCGTTAAACAGACCCATTAGACTTAAGCGTCTTTCTTGGCAGTCAGATACTCAATGAACTCGGGGCCGACGGTCGTAACGTCACCGGCACCCATAGTGAGCAGCAGGTCGCCCGCGCCCACCATCTGCTCGAGCTCCTGATTGAGCTCAAGACGGCTGGAGCAGTACACGACCTCCTTGCCAGGATGCTTGGCGCGCACGGTATCGGCGAGCATCTTAGAGGTGACACCCGGAATGGGCATCTCGCCAGCCGAGAACACATCAATCAGCAGCAGTTTATCGGCATTGGCAAATGCGTCGGCAAAGTCGTCGCACAGGGCCTGCAGGCGCGAATAACGGTGCGGCTGGAACACGACGTCGACATGCTTGTAGCCCAGCGACGAAGCGGCAGCAAGTGTCGCCTTGATCTCGGTGGGGTGATGGCCGTAATCATCGACCACGGTGATGCCATCGATATCGCCCACGTGGGTAAAGCGACGGCGGACGCCCTCAAAGCTCGAGAGCGCCTTGGCGGCGGCGTCGATGTCAAGGCCCAGGACATGGGCGACGGTGAGCACCGCCGTGGCGTTGAGCATGTTGTGGCGACCGGGATTGCTCTTGATCTCCACGGCATGCTCAGTGCCGTCCTCAAAGCGAACGATAAAGTCACTCTGGATGCCCTTGACATCCGGGTGCATGCAGACGATGTCGTTGCTCTCGGCAAAGCCGTAGGAAAGCACGCGTCGACCGGTCGACTTGGCGAGCTCGACCAGATGCGGGTCCTCACCGCAGACGATGACGGTGCCGTCCTCGCCCACCAGGCTCATGAATTTGGCGAAAGTTGCCTCGATCTCCTCGATACCCGAGTAGTGATCGAGGTGATCGGCCTCGACGTTGGTCACAATGACCACGTTGGGGTCCAGGAACAGGAAGGAGCTGTCGGACTCGTCGGCCTCAGCGACAAAGTAGTCGCCCGAGCCGTTCTTGCCGTTCGTGTCATAGCCCTCGACGATGCCACCGATCAAGAAGCTCGGATCCAGACCCATGCGGTCGAGCATGGTGGCGCACATCGAAGACGTGGTGGTCTTGCCATGCGTGCCGGCAACAGCGACGGTGGTGTAGCCGTGGCCCAAAGCAGAGAGCATCTTGGCACGGGGCCACACGGGAATACCAAGCTCGCGAGCGCGCACGAGCTCGGGGTTGGACTCCGGAATAGCGGTGGAGACAACAACCACGTCGGGCTTGACCTCGTCGATCGTGGCGGCCTCATGGCCCACATGCACCTTCACACCAGCGCGGGTAAGCTGGCGGATATAACGTGACGTCTTAAGGTCGGAGCCGGTAACGGCATAACCGCGCTCGTGAAGAACGAGGGCGATGCCGCTCATGCCGGCGCCGCCGATACCGATAAAGTGGGCGCTCTTAAACTCGGGCGCGGAGGTTGCAGTCTGGGAATCAGCCATGTGCTCGTGTACTCCTTGCGTAAACACTGCCTGTAACCCGTTAACTGTACCGCACCTACCGCATCAGCGCGAGGGCGACCGACGATATCCCGTCTAACTAACGCAAACCCTCTACCGCATCCGCCAGAAGAGCGGCGGCCCTATCCTGGGCCAGACCACGCGCCGCCTGACGCATGGCGTCGCGCGCCGCCGCGTCATCGACCAGGTGCAGCAGTTCATCGGCAAAGGCAGAACCGTCGATATCGGCATCGGCGCAGAGCACACCGGCCCCGGCGTCGAC
>CABUHP010000117.1 GCA_902491415.1 uncultured Collinsella sp. | reverse complement strand
TGAAGGGAGCGCTCCCGCAAACTGCCTATTGACAACTTATAGGAGCGTCGGTTTTGATTTTACCGATTACGGCATGCTCGGGGGTTCCCGGCCTGGCCCCGTAAACCGGCATGGTTTTGAAATCGCCGGGTCGGCGGGAGCGCGATTGGCCCCGATAATGGGCCCGGCGCCGGCGGGATGGTCGTTGGGCGGATGGCGGCCCGTGGGGTGGAAGCGAAAACCGGCGAGCGGCGGAACCCGAGATGCCCTGGGGGCGCCGGGGAGGAGGGCGGCGGCAGCGCCGCCGCCCGCGGGGCGCGCCCCGCGGGCCGGATCCGGCATCGCGGGTCCCTTGCCCTCGAGTCCGCGCCGCGCTCTCGTCCCAGCGGCGCCCGCGCCTCCGGAAAGTTTTTCCAAAATTGTCCTTGCATCGGCGGGGGAGTTCCCGTATAGTACTTCTTCGCACGGGGGCGTAGCTCAGCTGGGAGAGCGCTTGACTGGCAGTCAAGAGGTCAGGGGTTCGATCCCCCTCGTCTCCACCCGAGCATTGAATGAGGCTCCAACGCAAGTTGGGGCCTTTTTTCATATAGGCACACAAGGTCAAAGGCGGCACCATGATCCTCCTGGTCGACAAGATCGAAAAAAGCTTCGGCGCACGCGTCCTCTTTAGCGGCGCGTCCTTCCAGATCAACCCCGGCGAGCGCTTTGCGCTCGTGGGACCCAACGGCGCCGGCAAAACCACCATGCTCAAGATCATCATGGGCATCGACAGCCCCGACGCCGGCCAGGTCCAGTACGCCAAGGACTGCCAGGTGGGCTACCTAGAGCAGGAAACCAACCTGGAGCAAAAGGACACCACCATCCTCGCCGAGGTCATGGCCGCCGCCAAGGAAATCCGCCGCATGGGCAAGCGCGCCAACGAGCTGCAGGCCCAGATCACCGAGCTCTCCGAGCAGGGCAAGGACGTCGACGCACTCCTCAACGAGTACGGCCAAGTCCAGGACCGCTTTGAGCATCTGGGCGGCTACGAGCTCGAGAGCAACGCCCGCAAAATCCTGTCCGGCCTGGGCTTTAAAGTCACCGACTTTGAGCGCCCGTGCTCCGAGTTCTCGGGCGGCTGGCAGATGCGTATCGCGCTCGCCAAGCTCTTCCTACGCCACCCCGACCTGCTGCTTCTGGACGAGCCCACCAACCACCTGGACCTCGAGAGCGTCCAGTGGCTGCGCGGCTTTATCGCCAACTACGATGGCGCCGTGCTCATCGTCAGCCACGACCGCGCTTTCATGGACGCCTGCGTCGACCATGTCGCCGCTCTCGAAAACCGCCGCGTGACCACCTACACCGGCAACTACAGTAGCTACCTCAAGCAACGCGAGGACAACCTGGAGCAGATGCGTGCCAAGCGCGCCGCCCAGGAGCGCGACATCGCCCACATGCAGGTCTTCGTTGACAAGTTCCGCTACAAGCCCACCAAGGCCGCCCAGGCCCAGGAGCGCATCCGCAAGATCGAGCAGATCAAAAAGGAGCTTGTCATCCTGCCCGAGGGTCACAAGCACATCGACTTTAAGTTCCCCGACCCGCCGCGCTCCGGCGACATGGTCGTAGGGCTCGAGGGCGTGTCCAAGTCCTACGGTGAAAAGCACATCTACAGTGACATCGACCTCAAGCTCTACCGCGGTGAGCACGTGGCGCTCGTCGGCCCCAACGGCGCCGGCAAGTCCACGCTCATGAAGATCCTCGCCGGCCTGGAGCCGCCCACCACCGGCACCCGCGACCTGGGCACCAACGTCGGCGTCGCCTACTACGCCCAGCACGCACTCGAGGGCATGACCGAGTCCAATACCGTCCTGCAAGAGATCGACACCGTCACGCCCAAGTGGACCGTGCCGCAGCAGCGAAGCCTGCTGGGCGCCTTCCTATTTAGCGACAACGATTCAATCGAAAAGCAGGTTCGCGTCCTCTCCGGTGGCGAAAAGGCGCGTCTGGCCCTGGCAAAGATGCTCGTGGCCCCCGAAGCGCTCCTGTGCCTGGACGAGCCCACCAACCACCTGGACATCGACTCGGTGGACATGCTCGAGAACGCCCTGCAAAACTTCCCCGGCACCATCGTGCTGATCAGCCACGACGAGCACCTGGTACGCTCCGTGGCCAACCGCGTGATCGACATCCGCGATGGCAAAGTTACGGTCTATGACGGCGACTACGACTACTACCTCTACAAGCGCGAGGACCTCGCAGCCCGCGCCGCCGCCGAGGCGGCAGGGGAGAGTGCACCGGCCACGGCCAAGTCCACCAAGGTCACCGCGGCCCAGCCCGATGCGTCCGCCGCCCCCAAGCCGGCCGAGGGTAAAAAGACCAAGGAGCAAAAGCGCGCCGAGGCCCAGGCCCGCGCTGCGCTCAACAAAAAGCTCAAGGGCGTGCGCAACCAGCTCAAGAAAATCGAGACGGAGCTCGACAAAAAGCGCGCCCGCTATGACGAGCTTATGGAATTGATGGCAAGCGAAGAGCTTTATGCCGATCAGGACAAGTTCAACGCCGCGCTGGGGGAATATAACGGCCTTAAGCAAGAGCTGCCCAAGCTCGAGGACGAATGGCTGGAGCTTTCCACCCAGATCGAAGAGGAGACCGCGCGTGAACTCTCGTAAGGCCGCTGCCGTTGCGATGAGCATCATCGCCATCGCGTGCCGCATCTGCGGCATCTTTATGAGTGCGATGACCGTGCTGCTGTGCTTTAGCGGCCTCACCGCCAAGCTGCAGATCGTGGGCTTTGTCGTCGAGCTTTCGCGCGCGCTGCCGAGTGCCATCGCCGGCTATGGCGTCACCACTTCTCCCTTTGGCGGCGTGTTCCGCCTGGATTACGCCATCGTCGCCGTGATCCTGTTTGTGATCGACTACCTGCTCACGCGCGCCTCGCGCCGCGTCCGCTAGGGGATCGCCATGTCCAGCAGCTACCTCATGAACCTGCTCGCCAGCGCCGTCGCCGTCATCGTGGGCATCGTGATCCACGAGAGTGCGCACGCCGCCGCGGCCTGGGCACTCGGCGATAAGACGGCCCGTTCGCGCGGCCGCGTCTCGCTCAACCCGCTCAACCACATCGACCCGTTTGGCACCATCATCCTGCCGCTGCTCATGCTTGCCGCCGGCGGCCCGGTGTTCGCCTTCGCCAAACCCGTGCCCGTGTACCTCAACAACCTCAAACACCCCAAGCGTGACGAGGTCCTGGTGAGTGCGGCCGGCCCCGCATCGAACATTGCACTTGCGTGTCTTGCCGCAGCCTTCATGCGACTAGCTTACGGCAACCTCTACGCC
Source organism: uncultured Collinsella sp. (assembly GCA_902491415.1). Taxonomy (GTDB): domain Bacteria; phylum Actinomycetota; class Coriobacteriia; order Coriobacteriales; family Coriobacteriaceae; genus Collinsella. Next base: position 2,557 of record CABUHP010000117.1, on the reverse strand, counting down.
AGCATGTCCTTTGCCCTGGCGTCACAGATCATGAACTTCGGCGCCACGTTTATCGTGGTCAACCTGTCACTCGCGTTCTTCAACCTCATCCCGATCCCGCCACTCGATGGCTCGTCGATCATCGTGCCCTTCCTCAAAGGCAAGGCGCTCAACGACTACTATCACCTGCAGCAATACGCCATGCCCATCCTCATCATTGTGCTGTACCTGCTGCCCATGTGGACAGGCATCGACGTGATCGGCCGCTATTTCGACGTTACCGTGTATCCGCTTGCTGAGCAGCTGCTCAACTTCGCAATCGCCGGCATCTAAGGTAAACTTACAGGTTGACCGTGCAAAACGGTCGTAACATGCACCCAAACCGCGCCGCGAAGGCGCCGTCAAAGGAGGTCGAAGATGTCGTATCGCGTGTCGACGCAGGTCTACAGCGGACCGTTCGACCTGCTGCTGCAGCTGGTAACCCGCCAAAAAGTTGATATCGGCGCCATCTCCATCAGCGAGGTTGCCGAGCAATACCTGGCTGAGGCCGAGCGCATCGAGGCACTGGACCTGGACGTGGCGAGCGACTTTCTGCTGGTCGCGGCAACCCTTCTGGACATCAAGGCCGCCTCTCTGGTGCCGCAGGAGGCCCCGAGCAAAGTCAATGACGACGATGACGAGTTCGACGAAGACCTCGAGGAGCTCAGCGCGCTCGACGGCGATGCCCTGCGCGAGGTCCTGATCCAGCGCCTGATCGCCTACAAGCAGTTTAAGGGCGCGGCTGCGGCCCTCGGTGCCCGCATGCAGGCCGAAAGCCGCATGCACCCGCGTGTGGCCGGCCCCGACCCCGAGTTCCTGGGGCTCATGCCCGACTACCTTGCCGGCATCACCCTGCGCGGTCTCGCCGTCATCTGCGCCGACCTGGACGGCAAGCGCCAGACCTTCCTGCTGGAGGCCGAGCACGTGGCACCACATCGCGTACCGCTCGACCTGACGGTGGCCTCGGTCGACCGCTTTACCATGGCGCACCAAACCTGCACCTTCCGCGAGCTGCTGGACGGCGACGCTACCACCGAGCAGCTCGTCGTCACCTTCCTGGCCATGCTCGAGCTCGCCAAGCGCGGCTCGCTCACGCTGAGCCAGGACGAGATCTTTGGAACCATCTGCATCAACCGAGTCGAGGGCGCCGAGGCATACGTGCCCGGCGAGGGCCCCGAGCTCACCGAATAGGAGCCGCAACCATGTCAACCCTTTCCACGCTGGAGGCAAACAGCCTCAAAGGCGCCCTCGAGGCGCTGCTGCTGGTGTCGAGCGACCCGGTGAGCGCGCCCGCGCTGGCAGGTGCGCTGGATATTGCCCCCGGCGAGTGTGCATCGCTGCTCGCCGAGCTCAAGGTTGAATACGAGGAGGCCAACCGTGGCTTTCAGCTGCGCGAGGTCGCCGGCGGTTGGCGCCTGTTTACGCACCCCGCCTACCACGATGTGGTCGAGGCCTACGTGCTGAGCTGGGACACGCAAAAGCTGTCGCAGGCGGCACTCGAAACCCTGGCCGTCATCGCCTATCATCAGCCTGTGACGCGCGAGGTGGTCAAGGGCATCCGCGGCGTCAACTCCGACGGCGTCATCGCGTCGCTCGTCGATAAGGGCCTGGTGCGCGAGCTTGGCCGCGACCCTCAACGCGGTCAAGCCATCATCTACGGCACGACCAACGCCTTCCTGCCCGACCTGGAACAGTTTGCCCCCGACGAGCAGTCGCGTCAGTTTATCCGTGAGCGCCTGAGCGGCCGCAGCATTCAGTCCACGCTCGAGGAGCAAGCCGATGACCTGGACGAAGAGCGCGAACTGCTCGATACCGATGTTGAAGATGTTGAGGCAGTCGAGAACTTGGAGACCCTGGTCGTCGACGAGACCTCGGAGGATTTGCATGACGAGGACTAACGAAGTAGGGGAGACGCGCGCCATGGGCAACGCAGTACCCACGACCGACGCCCAGCCCGTCTATCCGCACACCATGCGCCTGCGGCGCTTTTTGGCGCGCGCGGGCGTGGCGAGCCGCCGCGGCTCGGAGGACCTGATGACCGCCGGCCGCGTGACTGTTAACGGCGAGGTCGCGACCGAGCTGGGCACCAAGGTCGACGTCGACTGCGACCATATCGAGGTCGACGGCATGCCCGTCAAGCTCAACCAGGGCGCCGTGTACTTGATGCTCTACAAGCCGACCGGCTACCTCACCACCATGAGCGACCCGCAGGAGCGCCCTTGCGTGGCCGACCTGGTCCCCCGCGACCGCTTTCCGGGACTATTCCCGGTGGGCCGCCTGGACCGCGACACCACAGGCCTTTTGCTCTTTACCACCGATGGCGACCTGTCGCAGGACCTGCTGCACCCCAGCAAGCACGTCTACAAGACCTACCAGGCGCTCGTGGACGGCCACCTGACCGATCGCGACTTGGAACCGCTCCGCCGTGGCATCGAGCTCGACGATGGCCTGTGCCAGCCGGCAATCTGCCGCGTTATCAACGCGCGCGAGGCCGTGGCCGTGGCTCCGCAAGGCATCAAGCCCGGCACCACCGCCGTGG
>CABUHP010000116.1 GCA_902491415.1 uncultured Collinsella sp. | reverse complement strand
CAAAATAAACCTGTCCCTTTTTGGCAGGTCGGTACAATAGATGGGATTAAGAATGACCGAGGGGACCTTATGATCAAACTTGTGCTGACCGATATGGACGATACGCTGATTCCTGCTGGACACGATGGCGCCAGCGACTGCGCCATCGAGGGCATTCATGCCATGCAGGCGGCGGGCCTGCATTTTGGCCCGGTTTCGGGTCGCCAGCCGTCCGCGATGAGCTGGATGTTCCGCAATCGCTCCGAGTGCTTCTCGACCGGTGCGTTTTGCAACGGCCAGGTGATGTTTGTCGATGGCGAGGCGGTTGCCTCGCGCGCAACTGATAACGATGCCCTCATGCGCCTGGCCGACTACCTGGAGCAAGAGACCGACGATACCTATTTGAAGGTCTACCGTCTGGGTGATGACTTTTGGGACAACGACGCCTATTGCGTGACAAGCGATCCCGAGCGTGTGCGTCGCGCCATGGAGTCAGGCGGCAACGCGTGGCTCAAGGGCGAAGAGGCTCCCTGTCGCCCTGTCGTTGACGATGCCCCGGTATACAAGGCGAATATCTGGAGTGCCCGTTCGCGCGAGGAGCTCGCCGAGCTGCGCGAGCGTGTTGCCGCCGAGGTGCCGGAGCTCTCGCTCGTGTTTCCCAACAACCGCGTGCGCCTGTTCGACGTTCTTCCGACCGGCTGGGACAAGGGCTGTGCTGCGCTGGAGCTGGCGCGCGCTTTGGGCCTGACGCCCGACGAGGTGGCCGTATTCGGCGATTCCGATAACGATTTGCCCATGATCGATGCCGTTCCCAATTCCGTTGCAGTCGCCAATGCCAACGAGGCCGTCACGGCTGCCGCGCGCTGGCATATCGGCGCTGCGGCAGATGATGCGGTTGCCGGGGCTCTGCATCAGATTGCCGTCTGCGCCGCGACGGGGGAGATGCCGTCGTTTATGCGTCAGATGGACGCGACGGGTTTCGACGTCACGAACGTCTAGGGAGAAAGCCATGAAGCTCCAGCAGCTCAGATATGTCGTCAAAGTTGCCGAATGCGGCAGCATCACCGAGGCCTCGCGCCGGCTCTTTGTGTCGCAGCCTTCGATTACCGCGTCAATTCGCGATCTCGAAAACGAGATGGGTGTACACATCTTTGAGCGCACCAACAAGGGCGTCATTGTGTCCGAGGAAGGCGAGACCTTCTTGGGCTACGCGCGCCAGGTGCTCGACCAGGCCGACCTGCTCGAGGGCAAGTACAAGGGCACATCCGAGCAGGTGCCGCACTTTAGCGTGAGCTGCCAGCATTATTCCTTTGCCGTTAACGCGTTTGTCGATGTGATCCGCGAGTTCGATGCCGCGCGTTACGACTTCACCCTGCGCGAGGAGCAGACTCACGAGATTATCGAGGATGTCGCGCATATGAAAAGCGAACTGGGCATCCTGTATCTGTCGGAGCACAATCGCGAGGTCATCGAGCGCATGCTGGCGGCCAACGAGCTCGTATTCGAAGGAATCTTCTGCGCTACGCCGCATGTCTTTGTGTGCTCCGACCATCCGCTGGCGGGTCGCTCGAGTGTGACGCTCGAGGACTTAGAAGACTACCCGTTCCTGTCCTATGAGCAGGGCAGCTACAACTCGTTTTACTATTCCGAGGAGCTGACCTCGACCTTTGAGCGCCGCAAGAATATCCGCGTGCGCGACCGTGCGACGTTGTTCAATTTGGCCATGGGCCTCAACGGCTACACGGTATGCTCGGGCGTGATCAGCCACGAGCTCAACGGCCCCGGCATTATCTCGATTCCGCTCGACGTGGACGAGTACATGGAGATTGGCATTATCACGCGCAAGAACACGACACTTACGCGCTACGGGCAGGCCTATATCGAGGCGATTCGTCAGCACATCTAGGCTGCTGTGCTCCGCGCGGGTCAAATTTCTTTATGGCAGTCCAGACTGATATAGGAATCATCTATATCAAACTGTTATAAACGTATATTTTACGATGGCTATATGAGCGCTCATACTCTGTCCCAGTAAAGCAACCAATGCAAAGGGAGATATCTATGAGCACCTTGATTCAACCGAACGCGCCGTTTCGCGCCGATATCGTCGGCAGCTTTCTTCGTCCGCAGGCCGTAAAGGACGCTCGTGCTGCCTATGCGGCAGGCACGCTTGATGCCGAGGGGCTTAAGGCCGTCGAGGACGATGCCATCCGCGATTTGGTGGCAAAGCAAAAGGCCGCCGGCCTGCAGGTCATCACCGATGGCGAGTTCCGCCGCAGCTACTGGCACCTCGATTTTATGTGGGGCCTTAACGGCATTGAGCGCCGCACCTCGCGTACAGGCTATATGTTCCACGATGAGGAGACTACCGCCGACACCGCCGTGGTAACCGGTCCCATTAGCGGCGAGAATCATCCGTTCGTCGAGCACTTCAAATTTGTCAAGGCGCTCGAGGGCGAGGGCCAGGTCGCGCGCCAGACCATTCCGGCGCCGATCCAGACGTTCTCGGAGGTTACGCTCGACCGCTGCGATGGCCAGCAGGAGAGTCTGCGCGCCGTCTACAAGACTGACGAAGAGCTCGCCGATGCCATCGCCGCAGCATACCGCACCGTGATTGCTGACCTGTATGTCGCGGGCTGCCGCAACATCCAATTTGATGACTGCACCTGGGGCATCTATTGCGATACCGACTTTGTGTCCAAGACCGGCATGAACCCGGTTGACCTGCAAAAGGTGAGCGAACTGGGCGTGGCGCTCAACAATGCCGCCATCGCGGGCAAGCCCGACGATCTGGTCATTAACACGCACGTATGCCGCGGCAACTACCACTCCACCTACGCTTTTGAGGGCGGCTACGACCCCATTGCGCCGTATCTGTTTGCGCATGAGGACGTTGACGCGTTCTATCTGGAGTTCGACACGCCCCGCGCCGGTGGTTTTGAGCCGCTCAAGTACGTTGTCCCCGGCAAGAAGGTGGTGCTGGGCTTGGTGACCACCAAGGCGGCAGAGCTCGAGAACGGGGATGTTATCGTCGAGCGCATCCGCGAGGCGGCAAAGTACGTGCCGCTCGAGAACCTGTATCTGTCTCCGCAGTGTGGCTTTGCCAGCTGCGAGATTGGCAACAAGCTGACCGAGGACGAGCAGTGGGCAAAGATTGCGCTGGTCAGGCGCATTGCCGAGCGCGTTTGGAAATAGCGGTAACGTTCGCAGGTGACGGCGCGTGCGAGACATGGCGCATCGCGTACAATGGTTCGGATCGTATCGTTCGGGCAGGTTATCCGATATGCCTGATCGCCCTTCCATTCGAAAGGACATCCATGTCCCAGTCCTCGACGCCCGCCGTCAGCGATGCCATCTACGACGCATCGTCGCTCGGTCGCCCGCGCATGTTCCTGCTCGGCCTACAGCACCTGTTTGCCATGTTTGGCGCCACCGTGCTGGTGCCCGTGCTCACCGGCCTCTCGGTATCGGCAACGCTTTTGTTTGCCGGCTTGGGCACGCTGCTGTTCCACTTCCTGTCGCGCGGTAAGGTGCCGGCATTTTTGGGCTCATCGTTTGCCTTTATTGCCGGTTATGCCGCAATCGCGCCCAACGGCGAGGCCGAGCTTCTGCCTTACGCCTGCCTGGGCGTTGCCTGCGCCGGTCTACTCTATCCGGTACTTGCGGCACTCTTCCGCGCGTTTGGCGCCAAGCGCGTCATGCGCTTCTTTCCGCCGGTAGTGACGGGCCCCATCGTCATTTCCATCGGCTTGATTCTGGCGAGCTCCGCTATTGCCAACTGCCAGACCAACTGGCTTGTGGCTGTTATTGCCGTTGCCGTTATCGTGATCTGCAACATTTGGGGTCGCGGCATGGTCAAGATCGTGCCGATTCTGCTGGGCGTTGTGGTGAGCTATGCCGTTACGGCTGCGCTGGGCGAGGTCGACTTTTCTGGCGTCGCAGCCGCTTCCTGGGTCGGTCTTCCCATCGTGTGGGACAACACCGTGTTTGCGCTCTTTGGACCGCAGTTCGATAGCGGTCTTGCCACGACGGCCGTCATCACCATCATGCCGCTGGCCTTTGCGACCATGATCGAGCATATCGGCGATATCTCTGCTATTGGCTCCACCTGCGAGCGCAACTACATTGCCGACCCCGGTCTGCATCGCACGCTGCTCGGCGACGGTCTTGCCACGATTCTGGCTTCGCTCTTTGGCGCTCCGGCCAACACCACGTATGGCGAGAACACCGGCGTGCTCGCTCTGACGCGCGTGTTCGACCCGCGCGTGATTCGCATTGCCGCGTGCTGCGCCATCGTGCTTTCGTTCTGCCCCAAGTTCGCTGCCGTGATCGCCGCCATGCCGCCATGCGTTATCGGCGGCGTGTCGCTCGTGCTCTACGGCATGATCAGTGCCGTAGGCGTGCGCAACCTCATCGAGAACCAGGTCGATTTCCAGAACAACCGCAACGTGCTGGTGGCCGCTCTGGTACTCGTGCTTTCGCTCGGCATTGCCTATAGCACCGCCGGAGCTATCGTGTTGGAGCTGGGCGGCGTGACCATTTCGCTGTCCGGCATTGCCGTGGGCTCGCTGGTTGGCATCGTGCTCAACGCCATCCTGCCGGGTAACGACTTTGAGTTTGATGTCTCCGAGCTTGAGGAGGCTGCTGAGTAGCAGCTGCGTTCAGCTAAAACAAGATATGGTGCCCATGCGTATATACGCGTGGGCACCATTTTTAATGTGTCAGTATCCAGTGGATGCCGCGGGCCATGCGCAAGTCGGTTTGGGCAAAGTGATTGCCGGGGTTGAGCTCCAGCGTTGTTGGAATGCCGCGCTCGACGAGCAACGCTTCCATCGCGCGTGTGTCGTCGAGTACATGCCGCATCATGCGGTTGGGCGTCTTGGTTTCCTTTTTGCCGAGCGAAAGATAGACAGCTTGCGGACTGCCGGCAAATGGCGCCGTGCTGGCGCAATCGACAAAGTCGGGAAACCATAGCGACCCCGATGCGCTCGCCGCGCGGCCAAAGACATCGGTTTGCCAGAGGGCCCAAAGCGAAAAGAGGCCCGCGAGCGAGTAGCCGGCAATGCCGCGCCAGGTGGGCGGCTGAGGAAGCGACGACTCCACCTGGGGGATTATCTGATTCAGCAGCTCATCAAGAAAACCGGCAGCTTGGCCGCCGAAAGGCTCGGCATCGCGTACGGTCCCGTCGCATTCCCAGGGACTCAGCTCGCGATTCCAATCGAGCCCGCCAATGGCGACGAGGGTGAATGGCGGACAGTCGAGCTCTCGGCAGCGGTCATAAACCTCGCTGCCGTTGCCCATGACCACGGGGAGGTAGATGACGGGCGCGCCTTCCGTATGCTCCGAATGTACGGTTATCTGCTTTTGCGCTTCCAAGGCAGGCTTCTCTCAGTGTTGTGATATCGGCAGTCCCAATTGTCGCACGCCAGCGTATACCGGTTGGACAGCATCAAGAACATTCGCGTGCGTCGTGCGGGCGCAAACAGAAAACGCCGCCGCCGGAGGGGAGCTCGGCGGTGGCGTTGCTAAACGGTGCTGGGGCTCGGGGCCTTCGCGGGAGCTGCCATGTGCGCAGAGGCGTCTAAGAACGCTTACGGCTCGCCATGGTGCCTGCGGCGATAGCGGCTGTTCCCGCAAGGACGGTTGCCACGATGGCCGCACCCGAGGTGTCGCCGGTTGCCGCGAGCACGCCGGTAGTCTTGGCTTTCGTGGTTGAAGCCGCAACGGCCTTGGTCGGCTTTGAGCCCTCAGGCTTGGGGTTCTGCTTGGACTCCGCGGGCTTGCTTTCTGCGGGCTTGGTCTCGTCGCGCTTGGGGTCTTCCGGCTTGGCTACCTCGGGAGGTGCGATGGTCGTACTTTTGGCGACTG
>CABUHP010000115.1 GCA_902491415.1 uncultured Collinsella sp. | reverse complement strand
CATTAAGCAGGATCGCGTCGAAGATTTGACCTATACGGTTCAAGACGGAAGCGTGGCGGGTCATTACTGGAAGACAAAAAAGGACAAGGGCGATACGAGCGAGCTCAAGAGCTTTTCCTCGACCTATGTCGGCTCCGATTCGCTTGCCGAGCTTATGGCGGAGCACCCCGACACCAAGTATATCGTCAACACCAACGACCCCGATTTTTGGGGCGACTTGGCGATGAGCGTGCTGCCGACGATCGCCCTGATCGCCATCATGTTCTACTTTATGCGCCAGATGATGGGCGCCAATAACAGGAACATACAGTTTGGCAAGACCAACGCCAAGACTAACGAGGCTACGCGTCCCAAGGTAAAGTTCGAGGACGTTGCCGGCGTGGACGAGGCCGTCGAGGAGCTCGAGGAGATCCGCGACTTCCTGAGCGATCCGGACCGCTATCGCAAGCTGGGTGCCAAGATTCCGCGCGGCGTTTTGCTGGTTGGTCCTCCGGGTATCGGTAAGACGCTGCTGGCTAAGGCCGTTGCCGGCGAGGCAGGCGTGCCGTTCTTTAGCATCTCGGGCTCTGACTTTGTCGAGATGTTCGTGGGCGTCGGCGCCAGCCGCGTGCGCGACCTCTTTAAGGAGGCCAAGTCTCAGGCTCCGTCGATCATCTTTATCGACGAGATCGATGCCGTGGGACGTCAGCGCGGAGCCGGCCTAGGCGGCGGTCACGACGAGCGCGAGCAGACGCTCAACCAGCTGCTGGTCGAGATGGACGGTTTTGAGGAAAGCGAGTCGGTCATCCTGATCGCCGCAACCAATCGCCCCGATATTCTGGATCCGGCATTGCTGCGCCCCGGTCGTTTTGATCGTCAGGTCACGGTCGACCGTCCGGACGTAAAGGGTCGCGAGCAGATCTTGCGCGTACATGCCGAGAATAAGCCGATGGACGAGGACGTTAAGATTGAGAAGCTCGCCCAGATGACCGTTGGCTTTACCGGTGCCGATCTGGCAAACCTGCTCAACGAATCTGCGCTGCTGGCCGCTCGCCGTCATCGTTCCGTGATCTCGATGGACGAGGTCGAGGAATCGATGGAGCGCGTGATTGCCGGACCGCAGCGCAAGGGTCGCGTGATGACCGAGGCCGAGCGCACCACGATTGCCTACCACGAGAGCGGTCACGCCCTGGTGGGCCACATCCTGGAGCACTCCGATCCGGTCCACAAGATCTCGATCGTCAGCCGCGGCCAGGCGCTGGGCTACACGCTGCAGCTTCCGCAGGAGGACCACTTCCTCAAGACCAAGAACGAGATGCTCGACGAGCTTGCCGTGTTCCTGGGCGGTCGCGTTGCCGAGGAGCTCATGTGCGATGATATTACGTCGGGCGCGAGCAACGATCTGGAGCGCGCAACCAAGATGGCGCGCGAGATGGTCACGCGCCTGGGCATGAGCGAGGAGCTGGGCACGCAAGTGTTTGGCGAGGCGCAACATCAGGTGTTCCTTGGTCGCGATTACGCCGATCACCAGGATTACTCCGAGGAGACGGCGCGCCGCATTGATATCGAGGTTCAGCGCATCATGCGCGAGGCCCATCGTCGTGCTGTCGAGATCTTGGATGCCCGTCGCGATCAGCTCGATCTGATGGCGAAGGTGCTGCTTGAGCGCGAGACTGTCGAGGGCGATGCCGTGAATGCCCTGCTCGATAACGAGTGGGACGCCTACCTTGAGCGCGAGGGCGATATCCTGGCGGCCAAGGAGGAGCGCAATGCCAAGGCGGCCGGCATGCCGACCAAGAAGCGCGTGCCTCGTATGAGCGAGGAGGAGCTGGCGGCTGATGCCGCGGCCTTTGCGCAGGCGGCCATGCAGGAGGATGCCGAAGCCGCATCCGATGATGCTGACGATGACCATGCCGTCGTCGGTGCCGACACCGACAAATAGTCTTTGTGGCAAAAGCCTCCGCGGGGAAACCTGCGGAGGTTTTTTCTTTTGAGCGATATGGGGCCGTCTGTTGATTGGGGACAGACTTAAATGAGCGTTTTCACGCATTTAAGTCTGTCCCCAATCAACATTGCTGCGGCACTTTGCTCGGCTAAAGCGTACAATAGCGCCTATGCGAAAGGGGAACAGATGATCAACGAAACTATGTATGCTCGCGGTGCGGAAAGCTCCATCATCCGTGAGATTTTTAGCTATGGCCTTGAGCGCAAGGCGCAGATCGGTGCGGAAAACGTATTCGATTTTTCGCTGGGCAATCCGAGCGTTCCGGCACCCGCTGCTGTGGCGGAGTCCATTAAGAAGGCCCTGGAGCTGCCGAGCGACCAGCTGCACGGCTACACGCCCGCACCGGGCCTGCCGCAATGTCGTGCCGCTGTGGCCGAATCGCTCAACCGCCGCTTTGGCACGAGCTATGAGGGCAAAGACGTCTTTATGACGGTGGGTGCCGCGGCTTCGCTCACCTGCGCGCTCAACGCCGTTACGAATCCGGGCGACGAGGTTATTGTTATCGCCCCGTACTTTCCGGAGTATCGCGTTTGGATTGAGAAGGCCGGCTGTACGTGTGTTGAGGCGCTCGCCGATGAAGATACGTTCCAGCTGAGCGTGGACAACGTGCTCAAGGTGATTACCGATAAGACGACTGCCGTCATCATCGACTCGCCCAACAATCCGACTGGTGCCGTATATACACGCAACACGCTGACGCGACTGGCCAATGTTCTGCGCGAGGCCAACGCTCAGCGCGATCCCGAGAATCCGATTATGCTCATCTCGGATGAGCCGTACCGCGAGATCGTGTACGGTGCCGAGGTGCCTTGGGTGCCCTCGATCTACGAGCAGACCATCGTGTGCTACTCGTATTCCAAGTCGCTGTCGCTGCCGGGTGAGCGCGTGGGGTGGATCTTGGTTCCCAACACCAATCCGCAGGCTGCCCGTCTGATGCCGGCTGTTGCGGGCGCTGCCCGTACGCTGGGTTTTGTATGCGCACCGGCACTCTTCCAGCGCGTAATCATCGATTGCATCGATGAGCCGAGCGATGTCGAGGCCTATGCGCGCAACCGCACCGCGCTTACCGACGCACTAGCGGAGTATGGCTACACCTATGTTGAGCCGGATGGCGCGTTCTACCTATGGGTGAAAGCGTTGGAGCCCGATGCGAATGCGTTCTGTGAGCGCGCAAAGAAGTATGAGTTGCTTGCGGTTCCCTCGGACAGCTTTGGTATGCCGGGTTGGTTCCGCCTGGGCTATTGCGTGAGCTACGAAACGATTGTCAATTCGCTACCCGCTTGGAAACAGTTGGCGGACGAGTATCGTTAAAAGTAAAGCGCTCTGCCTACAATGTTTTACGTGAAACGGGGTTTGGTGTTAAGCCGGACCCCGTTGTCATGGACGTTGTGTCTTTGGGATGGAGTGGTTTTACGACTATCGAAGGCTATGCGTACAATGAATATAAGCGACGGCCGTGCCAGATAAGGAGACCTGATGCCCTACCTGCTTTCTTGTGACATTCATACCCATACGATGTTCTCTGCGCATGCATATTCGACCATTGAGGAGAATGTGTACTGGGCGGCAGAGCGTGGTCTGCAGGTGCTCGGATCTGCCGACCATTTGAGCTCTATGGTTACGGCTTGCCCCAATGACCTGCGCAGTTACCAGTTCTTTATCAACCAGGATATCTGGCCGCGCATTTGGAGCGGCGTGCTGGTGCTGCGTGGTGCCGAGGCCGATATCGTTTCGCTGGACGGAAGCCTGTTTGGCGAGGACACTCTTGTCACGCTCGATATTGCCGGCGATTCGTACAGCCGTCAGCATTCGCTGTTCGATTTGGTTACGCGTAATTTGGATTATTTGGTTGCAAGCGTGCATAATCCGCAGATTGCCGAGGGCGCGACGCTGGCCCAGACGACCGAGATGTATATCAATGCCCTGGAGCACCCCAAGGTGTTCATGCTGGGTCACACGGGGCGTTCGGGCGTGCCGTTCGATATCGACGAGATGCTGTTGGCAGCTAAGGCCAAGCACAAGATTATTGAGATCAACAACCATAGTCTTGAACACGGTGTCGACACTGAGCATTGGGCCGTATGCCGCAAGATCGCCGAGCGCTGCGCCGAGCTGGGCGTGGGCATTGGCGTTTCGACCGATGCGCACATTGGCATGGCAATTGGTAAGCTCGATTACGCTCGCAAGATGCTCGACGAGATTCACTTCCCGTTGGATCTGATCGTGACGCGCGATCGCGAGACGCTGCTGCGCGAGATGGCGGCAGCCGGCGTGTGCGACCTGTGCAAGGGGATGTAGCGGAATTTATAAACCAAGCGAAGGGGGCGGCCCAGACGGGTCGCCCCCTTTCTTGTCCCAAAAATCTACTGAGGTTGGTTAGCGGCGTTCGAGGACCGCTACGGTTTCGGTGTGGTCGGTGTGAGGAAACATGTCGACGGGCGTGATCTTGAGCAGGCGATAGCCTCCGTCGAGGAGCTGATGCAGGTCGCGCTCTTGAGTCACGGGGTTGCAGCTGATATAGGTGATGCGGCGCGGCTTAAGCGCGCAGGCAGCTTCGAGGAACTCGGGGGTAGAGCCGGCGCGCGGCGGATCGATGGAAAGGACATCGACCCGCTCGTTGTTGTCGGCGGCATCTAGGATGTAGTCGGTGGCATCGTCAGCCATAAACCAAGCGCTGCGGGTGAGGCCGTTGAGCTCGGCATTACGACGTGCGTCGGCAATGCCGGCGTGGTTGCGCTCCACGCCAAGCAGCATAATGCCGACGCCCTTGTCCTGGGCGGCTTTGGCTGCGCACAGGCCGATAGTTCCGCTACCGCAATAGGCATCCATGAGTACGTCGCCCTGCTGCAGGTCCATGCCGTCAATCGCGAGCTGATAGAGCAGCTCGGTCTGCTGCGGGTTGGTCTGGTAGAACGCGGTGGGGGAGATATCGAACTCGCAGCCGAGCAGCTGGTCGCGCATGCACTCGGCGCCATATACAATGCGGGTTTCCTCGCCGAGGATGGCGTTGCCGGGACGTCCGTTGATGTTTTGGGCGACGGTGACGATGTGCGGATTGAGTGCGGCGACAGCCTCAAAGAACTCCTGCGCATGCGGCAAGTCGCGCTGAGCGGTCACGAGCGTGACAATGACCTGGTCGGTACGCCAACCGCAGCGGACGACGGCATAGCGAAGCAAACCAAGATGCTTGTCCTCATTAAAGGCGGGAATATGCAGCCGCTCAGCTTCGCGTGCGATGCCGTTGAGAATCTGACGGGCGCCCGGTGCCTCGACGGGGCATTCGGGTACGGCAACGATCTTGTGCGTGCCGCGCTCAAAGAAACCGCACCGGACAGTGCCTTCTTTGCCGGGGGCAAAGGGAGTGGCGGCCTTATGGCGAAAACCGCGCGGCGCAGGATATTTGCCCGGGTCGCCCAGGGTGACGCCCATACCGCGAATGGGGTCGACGCTAATGCCCTCGCGCTCGCAAAGGGTAGCAAAAAGCTCCTCCATAGCAGCCTGCTTGGCGGCGAGCTGCTTTTTATAAGGACGATTGAGCGCCGTGCACCCACCGCAAGCTTTCATGATCGAACAGGGAGACTTGGGGTCCACAGCCTTACGCGCAGACGAAACCCGATCTTTATGCGAGCGCTTGGAGCGAGTCTGAGATGCCTTATCGTCGTTCCGACGAGAGCCGGGACGCTTGGCCTTAGCCTTGCCCTTGGCCGACTTACCCTTCGCGTCCTGAGACGACTTGGATTTCTTAGAAGATTTTTTCTCCTCTGACCCCTCAGCCGCCTCGATCAAAGCACGACGAGCCTTACGCTCCGCACGAGATTCTGCCATCAATAACTCCACTAATTCATGAATTAAAGCTGCAAGTATTGTACCGTGCCAAGCCAGCAGACGATATGCAAGCGGTTTATTCGTGTCAGTGATAAGCCCAACGACGGTTGCCCGCCGCGTGAGGGGTGTGGGGGTTAAGTTTATCGCGAGTTCCGCACGAACAGG
>CABUHP010000114.1 GCA_902491415.1 uncultured Collinsella sp. | reverse complement strand
GGCGGCGTGTCGCCCGCATCTGCTTCTTTGTCCGCGCCCTCTTCTTGTATGGTTGCGTTAATGGGTTCGTCGTTTGAGGGGAGCGTCTTGGCGTCAAACGCGGAGGGGAGAATTCCGATGGCTCCGGATCCGTTCCACTCCATTTCGAGAAGCGCCGGGTCGGCAAGAATGCGTTGCCTGCTTTGCGCGCGGGCATCGATTTCAATAGGGCCTGCCTCTATCCCTCGTGTAAGGCTGAGTGATCCGGCTGGCTTCTCGAAATGAGCGTCTGTGTCTTTGGCGCTGACGGTGTAGAACAGCAGGGACGCTTCTCCCGCCGCGATGGCATCGGTACCGGCTTTGGTCAGCCGCAACGATGCCGTGAATGAGAGGGTGGGCTGCGTGTCGTCTGCATTCGCGGCGGCGCAGCCCAGACATATACCGCCTCCTTTCTCAAAAAACGTACCGTCGAAGGCGACCTTCGCTCCGTTCGCCGAGTCATCGACCGAAGCGATGTCGATGCGCAGCTCTAAATTGCATGGATCGCCATCTGCATCGAGCACAACCGAGCGCCACGTGCAGACGGCGCACCCCGCCTGGGAGCCGTTTGCCTTGTTCGAACGATTGATATCCACGACTATCGAGCCGTCCGTATTACGACGAAGGCATCCCGAGGTTGAGATTGCGGCCTGTGCGATCGAAAAACGCTTGCACGCAATGGCGCTCGACGGATTTGGTGCGGAGCTTAGGGCCGCTGGTAAGGAGTCTGCCATGACAGGAGTCGCCCAAGCGGCGACAGGCGTTCCGGTTGCGAGCGCGCCGCAGAGTGCGACGACGGGCAAAAGGTTCTTCGATGCCATGGGGTCTCCTTAGCTAATTTAGTGCGGCCTGTTCATGTTTTGTTTCTGGCTGTGTTTGATGTGCAGACCGAGGCCGGCGGTTCCCGCGCCTGCTGCTGCGGCGCCTGCTGCCAAGAGCCATCGTTTGTCGCCTGTCTGCGCCAACGGTTCCTCGCGGTCGCTGCGGTCGAGCTCCGAGAGGTCGACCGTCACTTGCGTGGCGGCCTGCGCCTGTTCTTGCTGGGCAAAGGCCATGGCTGGCCCAAACGCTAGGATGCTGACGGCGGCGGCCAGGGCGACGGCCTTATGCCGTGTGCGCACCGGGCTCGACCGTCCAGGTGATCGTTGCAACCTGATCGCCTTCGCCGGTTACGCGGAAGATGTCGCGCGTGACGCGGGCGACGTTTCCGCTTGTCTTGAGCTTAATTTTGTCCGTGCCACCGGCAATGCCCTGGTAGCCCATGTCGAAGGCTGCATTCTTGGAAAGATCGAGGCCCGTTCCCTGCATTGCGGCGCTGGCGTTCTGGAGCGCGCCGTCGGGGCCGACCTTAAAGTCGATGGAGTTCTGCGCGGTTCCGGCCTTGGCGTCGGCGGCAATGGTCCAGGTGTTCATGGCGTCGATCTTCATGTTGGTGACATGGATGCCGTAGGCCGAATGATTGTCGATGGTGGTCGCGTCTTCTGAGGGGCCCTGAAGCGTGCCTTCGGCCTTGGCGACGAAGGGAATAACCGTCGGAACTTTGAACTCAACGTTGTCGATCTCGGTCCTGACCATTACCTTCGTGGTTCCAACGCGCCCGGCTGCCATAGCTGGCGTCGGGGCGGCGCCCATTGCGAGCGCGAGCGCGAGCCCTGCGCCCACGGCGAGCGCTCTGGCTCCGTTCATGTTCCTGGTGATGTCCATGGTCGTTCCTTTCTATTCGCCGCGGGCCGTCCCCGCGATGATTGGACGAATGCTGGTGAATTGCGTGCGGTGCCGCGTCGGCCGGAAAAGCTAGTTCTCGGCTTGCTCAACCCGCACCTTGACACGTGTCGGATTGCCGTGGCTGTCGAGGGTCTTGGCATCGAGTGCCTGGATCTCGATGTACGCCTCGCCTTCTTTGATGTTGCCGGCGGGGCACGTTTCGATTGTCTTGCCGGTCTCGACCACACCGGATTCGTACATGGTCTCGTCGTTTTGGATGACGCGGAATCGCTGGGGAAATTTATTGTCTTGGACGTTTTGCACGTTGACGCGCAGCTTGCCGTCCTCCTGCAGCTGAGCGACCGGTGCGACCGAAATCGTCATCATGTTGTCGCGGACGATGGCGTCGAGCTCATCTTGGATTTCCTGACGCGTTTTGCCCTCGGCCGTCGTAACCGAAGCGCCCGCCTCGGGTACGGGCTGCGACTGCCAAGCGTATAGTCCTACGGCGACAAGGGCGCAGACGATGGCCAGGCAGGCAACGATGAGCTTCTTGCGACGACCCGGGCCTGCAAAGTGGGGTGGCTTCTTCGCGCTCATGCGGCATCCTTGGCGGTATAGATGCGCGCAAAGGTGGACGGGTTCGCTCCAAAGAGCATGTGAAGCATCAGGCGGCGTGAGTAGACAAGCTCGTCGAAGTCGGGAGGGAGCTCGATGTCGTGGATATGCGCGATGCGGTGGGCGAGCGCCGAGAACGACTCGGGGTCGCAGATCACATCGGTGGTAACGTGGTAGACCGTCGTATCGGGGAATGCCTCTTCGTCGAAAGGCAGGAGATGGGGATCGTCGTCGACTTCGATGGCGATGCCGTACTGGGGCCAGTAATATGCCATGGGAACCTCCCTGCTTCTGGGGCCAAAACTTCTGTCGGTTTTGGCTGTCGATGCCGACGGTATCAGCCACTACTTGACCAATTGCTGACCAAATGCTTGACGGATTGGTGTCTCCGCAGGTAAAAGGCGGCAAAAAATACTCCAACTTTTTTCAAGCGACAATCGCGCGGTCGGCGACGGCGGGGCCATATGTGTCAAAAGCATCGTCTGCCGAGGAAATCAAGCCGCTCGCCGAATTGCACGAACGTAAAAATCGCCAATTATGGAGACGGTCTCGAACACGTCGACGAAACGATGCTGTAACATCTCCCTGCAAACACTGTAGTTAGCTAAAGGGGGAGTTCGCGTGTCTGTAACCATCAAACCCTTCACCGACGAGTTCGAAGAGTATGGTCGCGATGAGTCTCGCGCATCGGGCGAGGCCTCGAGCATCTCGTTTCCGACAACGGAAGACGAGGTCCGTGCCATTTTGGAAAAGCTCCATGCCGAGCGTGTCCCGGTAACGGTTCAGGGCGCCCGAACCGGCCTTGCCGCCGGTGCCGTGCCCCACGGCGGGCATATCCTCAATACTTCCCGTATGAATCGCTACTTGGGCCTTCGCCGCGATGAACAAGGCCAATTTCTGCTGCGCGTGGAGCCGGGCGTTGTGCTCTCGGAGCTGCGCAAGCAGCTGGGCAAGAAGGTACTGCCGGCCGCTGGCTGGGAGCAGGCATCGCTTAAGGCCTACGATGAGTTTCAAGATGCCCCCGAGCAGTTCTTTCCCACCGATCCCACCGAGGCATCTGCCTGTCTGGGCGGCATGGCGGCATGCAACGCCTCCGGCGCCCGCAGCTACGCTTACGGCCCCATGCGCCCGCATATCACGGGACTCCACGTCGCGCTGGCTGATGGCGATTTGCTTGAGCTTCAGCGCGGCGAGGTTTTTGCCCAGGACCGTCACCTGTCGCTCGTGACGGCAGAGCGCCACACACTCGAGCTCGATCTTCCTGGCTACACCATGCCCAAGACCAAAAATGCCTCGGGTTATTTTGTTGCGGACGATATGGACGCCATCGACCTCTTTATCGGCGCTTGTGGCACGCTCGGCGTTATCACTGAGCTCGAGATTGCCCTGCAAGCGGCACCTGCGGTCGTTTGGGGTGTGAGCTGCTTTTTCGATAGCGAAGACAAGGCCGTGTCCTTTACCGATTCCGTGCGTCCCGTGCTGTCCCATGCCGCCGCTATTGAGTATTTCGATGCTGGTGCTCTGGATATCCTGCGTCGCCAGCGCGAGCAGTCGACGGCGTTTGCCTCGCTGCCGGCGCTCGACAAAGAGGCCAAGGTCTGTGTTTACGTGGAGCTCGACTGCGATGACGAGGCCCAGGCGACTGAGGAGTTGTATCACTTGGGGTGGGTACTAGAGCTTGCGGGCGGCCGCGACGATGCGACATGGGTCGCGCGCACCGAGGTCGATCGCGAGTGCCAGCGGTTCTTCCGCCACGCGGTGCCCGAGAGCGTCAACATGCTTATCGACGAGCGTCGCCGCACGGATCCCACCATCACCAAACTGGGGTCGGACATGTCGGTGCCCAACGCACGCTTGGCCGATGTCATCGCCCTTTATCGCCGTACGTTGTCCGAAAGTGGGCTTGAATCTGCCGCCTGGGGGCACATCGGTAACAACCATCTGCATGTGAACATTCTGCCGCGCGATGCGCAGGATTACCGCCGCGGCGGAGAACTCTTTGCCCAGTGGGCTTCCGAGGTCACGGCCATGGGCGGTGCCGTTTCTGCCGAGCATGGCGTCGGCAAGATCAAGGCGGGCTTCTTGGAGACGATGTACGGTCACGAGGCCATGGTCGAGTCGGCGCGGCTCAAGCTCCAGCTCGATCCCGACGGGCAGCTGGGTCGCGGTAACCTGTTTTCGGAGAAGCTCTTGGATGAGCTCGTCCAGAAAGGGGGCGCGTGAAGATGAGCGATTTCCATATGGTGGTGTGCGTCAAGGCCGTGCCGGGCAGCACCGAGGTCAAGATGGACCCCAAGACCAATACCATCGTGCGCGATGGCAAGCAGGCGGTCATTAATCCCTTTGATGCGAGCGCTTTGGAATGCGCGCTGGCGCTGAAGGACGACTTTATCGGCTTTGGCATGGATGTGCGCGTGACGGTGGTGTCGATGGGCATCCCCGCGACCGAGTCGCTGCTGCGCGACTGCATCGCTCGAGGCGCCGACGACGCGCTGCTGCTGACCGATTGCGCCTTTGCAGGTGCCGATACCCTGGCGACCACCTATGCTCTCAAATGCGGCATCGAGGCGCTCGACGAGGACTTCGACCTGCTCATCTGCGGCAAGATGGCGGTGGATGGCGATACGGCCCAGATTGGTCCCGAGCTTGCCGGTGCCTTTGAGATTCCCTGCGTGACCGACGTGAGCTGCGTGCAAAGCGCGGGCTTTACGACGTGTGGCTCGCTGGCGCTCGTTCACGGATGCGATGCCGGCGAGGAGACGGTGTACCTTGAGATGCCGTGCGCGATGACGACTGCCAAGGAGATTGGCCAGTTGCGTATGCCGAGCATTGCCGGTATTCGCGCGGCAGAGGAGGCGGACGTGCGCGTGGTCAGTGCCGCCGACGTGAACGCCGATCCCTCGCGTTGTGGCCTTGCCGGATCACCGACGCAGGTCGTGCGCTCGTTTGTGCCCGACCGTGATCAAACGTGCGAGGCCGTTGAGGGAACGGCGTCCGAGCAGGCGGTAAAACTTGCCAAGATTATAGAGGGGATGGCATAGATGAGCGGACTGATTATCGATAGCGAAGCCTGTATCGGCTGCGGTCGCTGCGTTCGCGCCTGTGCCTCGGGCGGCATTGTGGTGGAGGGCGAGCGCCCCAATCGCTGTGCCCGCGTAACCGACGGCTGTATCCTGTGCGGCGGGTGCGTCGACGCCTGCCCCGTCAACGCCATCTCGATCGAGCGCGACGAGGCCGCCGGTGCGGTGGACCTTGATGCATATCGAGACATTTGGGTCTTCGTGCAAACTGACGAGAACGATGCCGTGGCATCCGTGGCCTTCGAGCTCATGGGCAAGGGCCGCGAGCTTGCCGATGCTCGCGGCTGCCGTCTGGTGGCGCTGGTCGGTATGGGCCCCGAGGGTTCTCTCGGTGACCTGGAGCATCTGGTTTGCGTCGGTGCAGACGAGGTCCTGATTTGTCGCGACGAGCGTCTGCGCCAGAACGATGCGGAGGTCTACGCCCGGCTGATCTGCGATTTGGTGGCAGAGCGCAAGCCCGAGGCCATTCTTTACGGTGCGACCGCCTTTGGCCGCGAACTGGCACCCGGCGTTGCCGTGCGTTTGCAGACGGGCCTTACGGCTGACTGCACCGTACTTTCGATGGATGCGG
>CABUHP010000113.1 GCA_902491415.1 uncultured Collinsella sp. | reverse complement strand
AGCGAGCGCCTGTGCCTGCTCACCGAGGCAAGCGACGACAGCCCCGTGCGTCGCGAGCGTGCCGAGGCCTTTGCCGACGAACTTTCGCGCCGCGGCCTTGCGGGCGAGGTCGTCACCTTGGCCGACGGTGGCACCACGGGCGTCGGTCGCTTGGACGAGACTATCCGCGGCTATGCAGGCAAAAAGCTCGGCCTCATTGCTGTCAACGGCCTGGTTTTCCTGCGTCTGACCGAGGCGCTGGCGCAGCTTGGGCCCTCGCTGCCGGCGGGGCTCAAAATCGCGACGTTTGACGACTACCCCTGGAACCATGTGCTCTTTGGCGGCGTCACCACGGCCGCGCAAGACACCATCACCATCGCCGAGCGCGTGGTCGAGCGCCTGTCCGAGCGCATCGACGTTGTTACCACCACCGTGGGCGAGGCCGCAAAGCTGGCGCCCAAACGCATCGAGATCCCTGGCCACATCGAACACCGCGCCTCGACCTCTCGCTAGTCTGTATGATAATATATAGACAATGTCATACAGGAGGTATCCATGGCTGCGTCTGTGCTGAGTGTGCGAGTGGACTCGTCAATTAAAGACTCATTTGCCGAACTGTGCGAAGAGCTTGGCATGACTTCGTCTGTTGCGGTCAATATGTTTATGAGGCAGATGCTGCGCGAGCGCTCTCTGCCGTTTGTTCCTTCACTTGGTAAAAGCTCTGCGAGCGAAAGCGCCGCGACGGGCATTTTGGATGCTGCCCAGATTGAGTCCGCCGTCCGCGAGGCAGCCAGCTCGATTCCCGCCATCAAAACCGTGATTCTTTTTGGTTCGTATGCCCGGGGCGAGGCACATGTCGATAGCGATATTGACTTGCGTCTCGAAGTCGATCGCGAGCAGGGCTTTGGTCTTTTCGCGTTGTCGGCGTTTGGCGAGGCGGTTCGCAAAGAAACCGGGAAGCAGGTTGACCTTGTCTCGAGTGACTATCTTGATGACGATCTTGCCGCGGTAATCGAGCGCGAAGGAGTGATCCTTTATGATCGCGCGTAAGTCAGACAGCCTTCGCGCCCAAGAGGTTTTGGAGGCCATCTCCGAAACGAACGAGCGCATCAAGGCTTTTGATATCACCGAGGACCAGTTTCTGCATGCGAATGACGTGCGGACGAGGGCGTTGGCGGACTCCCTTTTGATGTGTGCGCTTAGGGTGACGGAAGAAGCGGGCAAATTGTCGGAACGCTCGCAGCGGCTTCATCCCGAAATTGAATGGCGTGGAATTATCGGCATGAGAAATTATCTTGCGCATGATTACGGCAATGTCGACCGCTCGGTTGTTTGGGATGCAGTGACGATGGAGTTCCCTGCGCTGGAACGAGCCTGTAGACAAATTGTCTCCGAATCTGAACGCTAACCGCTCGTTCGCAACGGCCTGTTCGCGAACGTTTTTTGAGCGCTTGATACGCTTTAACCCTGCGGAAACATTTTTCTGCGATAGTATCTGCGATATAGACCAGTCGAAACCCGCCCGAAAGAAAGGGGAGCGACATGAACCAGCAGAACATCGATTACGTACTCCGCTCCGTAGAGCAGCGTGACATCCGCTTTGTGCGTCTGTGGTTTGTCGACATTCTCGGCCGCCTCAAGAACTTTGCCATTAGCCCCGAGGACCTCGAGGTCGCTTTTGAGGAGGGTATTGGCTTTGACGGCTCCGCCATCGAGGGCTTTGCCACGCCCGAGGAAGCCGACATGCTGGCGTTCCCCGATGCTTCGACCTTCCAGATTCTACCGTGGCGTCCGAGCCATAACGGCGTTGCCCGCGTGTTCTGCGATGTCTGCACCCCCGACCGCAAGCCCTTCGCCGGCGACCCGCGCGATGCCCTGCGCCGCATGTTCCGCAAGGCCGAGAAGGCCGGCTACCTGCTCAATGTGGGTGCCGAGCTGGAGTATTACTACTTCCCCGACGAGCATACGCCCGAGCCGCTCGACAACGTGGGCTACTTCGATCTTTCGGTAAGCGATGCCGCTCGCGACCTGCGCCGCAACACTGTCCTCACGCTCGAGAAGATGTCCGTGCCCGTGGAGTACACCTTCCATGCCGCCGGCCGCTCGCAGCACGGCATGAGCCTGCGCCACGCCGAGGCCCTGAGCATGTCTGACGCCATCACCACGGCTAAACTCATCATTAAGCAGCAGGCCTACGAGAGCGGTTGCCACGCCTCCTTTATGCCCAAGCCGTTGGCAGGCGAGGACGGCAGTGCTATGTTCCTGTGCCAGTCGCTATTCGACCACGACGGCAACAACGTCTTTTGGGGCGAGGACGACGAGAAGTACCATCTCTCCGACATCGCCAAACACTACATGGCCGGTATCCTGGCGCACGCGCGCGAGATCAGCGCCATCACCAACCCCACGGTCAACTCGTACAAGCGCATCACCACGGGTGGCGACTCCGTACCGCAGTACGCCACGTGGGGCCTGCGCAACCGCGCGAGCATGGTCCGCATTCCGGTCTACAAGCCTGGCAAGCAGCTGTCCACGCGCATCGAGCTGCGCAGTCCCGACCCCATGGCCAACCCGTACCTGGTCAACGCCGTCACGCTGGCGGCTGGTCTCGACGGCATCGAGCGCAAGCTAGAACTCCCGCCCGAGGCAACGGCCGAGACGCTCAAGCTTACCGACCGTCAGATGCTCGAGGCCGGCTACACGCCGCTGCCGCGCTCGCTCAAAGAGGCGCTCGACGTGTTTGAGGACTCGCAGTTTATGAAGGATGCCCTCGGCGAGCACATCCACAGCTTCTTCCTCAAAAAGAAGCGCAACGAGTGGCATAAGTTTGAGTCTACGATCACCGAGTGGGAGATCAAGCACTACCTGGCGAACTCCTAATCGCGCTGGCTTGTTCCAGTACGATTGAGCTCATTTCTTTGGAGGCCGATATGTCCGAAAAGAGTGCCCTGTTCATGGCGCGCACGACGCGCTTCCACGAGTTTGCCCGCAGCTTGACGACCACCCTGGGTGTCGAGGTGAGCCTGGCAACCCCCGATTCGCCGACTGCGGCGCACGACTTTGACCTGCTGATCCTCGATTCCGACGGCATTCGCAGCGACCGCATCGATCAGATTGCCAAGTGGCTTGACGATCGTGGCGGCGTCCCCATGCTGGTGATCGTCGACGATGAGGCCCTTGGCACCCTGCGCCTGCCGAATCACGCGCATGCCGACTTTGTATGCCCCACGGCGACGCCCAACGAGCTCAAGGCTCGTGCGCAGCGCCTGATGGGCGAGGAGGAGACCGTCGCCGCCGACGATGTGCTCAATATCGATAACCTCGAGATCAACCTGGCCACCTACCAGGTGACACTCGATAACGAGCCCATCGACCTGACGCTGATGGAGTACTCGCTGCTGAGCTTTTTGGCAACGCACCCCAACCGTGCTTACAGCCGCGAGGTGCTGCTGCACCGCGTGTGGGGCTTTGAGTACTGCGGCGGCACGCGCACCGTCGACGTGCACATCCGACGCATCCGCTCCAAGGTGGGCCCGCAGATCGCGGCACACATCACCACCGTCCGCGGCGTGGGCTATCTGTTTAAGGACTAGATTTCCACCACAAAGGGGACAGGCACCTTTGTGGTGGTCTTGACGCAGGTGCGGGTTCCTCTCGAATCTGCAGCAGAACTTAAGCCTTCCTAAAAGATTGCGTTCTCATACACGTTCGCCCGCATATTGGGGTACAACTCAACGTGAACAATGATGGCCCGCCACATGTTTGGCGGGCCTTTGGTTATTTGACGAAAGGATCGCAGCCATGAGCGAGAACGATTCCCAGCGCCCCCAGGATGCGGGTCACGCCGGCGAGACCCAGCAGCAGCCGCGTGTGCAGGTGGAGTCGACGCCTGCCGGCAGCAACATTCCCTACGTGCAGGCTTACGACACGCAGACCGGCCAGCCGCTGGGCGGCCAGCAGGTTGTAAACAAGCACACAGTGGTCAAGACCAAGACCAAAAAGCTGCCGATCTTTATTACGGCGCTCGCCGGTTGTGCCTGCGGAGCTCTGCTGGTCATTGCGCTTATCATGAGTGGCACGCTCGATATCGGCGGCGGCAAGAATGCCGTGACGGCGGGCGCTTCGGGTTCATCGACGCAAAAGATCACGATCGACTCCGAGGACACCACGCTGGCCGAGGCCGTTTCTGCCAAGGCATTGCCCTCTGTGGTTTCCATTACCGCCACTTCGAGCGGCAGCCAGAATGGCTCGCTTTCGCAGTCTGCCGATGAGTCGGACAGCTCGGGCAGCGTCGGTTCGGGCGTGGTGCTCGATACCGAGGGCCACATCCTCACCAACAACCACGTGGTCGATGGTTACGACCAGTACGTGGTTACCATGGATGACGGCACTACCTACGAGGCTGAGTTCGTGGGCAACGACGCTTCGAGCGACCTGGCCGTCATCAAGCTCAAGGATGCTGACGCCTCCAAGCTCACGCCGATCGAGATCGGTGACTCCTCCAAGCTCAACGTGGGCGAGTGGGTTATGGCGATCGGCTCGCCGTTCGGTAACGAACAGTCTGTCTCTACCGGTATCGTCTCGGCGCTCTACCGCTCCACGGCCATGAGCTCTACCAGCGGTAACACCATCTATGCCAACATGATCCAGACCGACGCTGCCATCAACCCGGGCAACTCCGGCGGCGCGCTCGTCAACGACAATGGCGAGCTGGTGGGCATCAACTCGCTCATCGAGAGCTATTCGGGCTCCAGCTCGGGCGTGGGCTTTGCCATTCCCGTTAACTACGCCAAGAACATTGCCGACCAGATCATCGACGGCAAGACGCCGGTGCATCCGTACATGGGCGCTACGCTTTCGAGCGTCAATGCGCTCAACGCCCGCACCAACAAGCTGAGCACCGATAGTGGTGCGTACGTGGCGAGCGTCGTTGAGGACGGCCCTGCCGCCAAGGCCGGCATTCAGGAGGGCGACGTCATCACCAAGCTGGGTGACGACGAGATCACGAGCGCCGATGGCCTGATCATCGCGCTGCGCAGCCACGAGGTGGGCGAGAAGGTCGAGATCACGCTTATGCGCGGCAAGGAAGAGAAGAAGGTCACCGTCGAGCTGGGCTCCGATGAGGAGCTGCAGAACCAGCAGCAGGATGACAGTTCGACCGACAACGGCAACGGCGGTATTACCGACGAGCAGCTGCGCCAGTACCTGGAGGAGCTGCTGGGCCAGCAGGGCCAGGGCCAGGGTCAAGGCTACGGTCAGGGTTTCTAACGAGCTATATCGCACATACCGATGCCAGAGGGGGCTGTTCCGCCAACGCGGGACAGCCCCTCTTTTCTTATTGATCCGTTGGGGACGGAGGAAAACGGATCATTTAGAAATGGCAAGGGCATGAGTTGATTGCGCGATCCACTCCAGTTTGATGGCTGCCGATTCGGTGCGGTTTGAGACCGCTATTCGGCGCCATGGTGACCGGTGGTACTCTTGTATCCGTTTGAAATCGAGCGAAGGAGTGCCGCTATGGAGCAATCGAGCCTGTTTGGTGACGGCGTGGACATCGATACCGAAACGCCCGCGAGCGCGGATACCGCTGCACCGGCCGATGCCCGTGCCCAGGCGGCAGCGCGTGCGGCCGAGCTGCGCCACGAGCTCGATTACCACGCCTATCGCTACTACATGCTCGACGCGCCCGAGATCACGGACGCCGCCTTTGACAAAATGCTCGTTGAGCTGCAGGAAATCGAGGCGGCCTACCCCGATCTGGTGACGCCCGACAGCTATACCCAGCGCGTGGGCGGCTACGTGAGCGAGCAGTTTACGCCGGTAACGCACATGGCACGCATGTATTCCATGGACGATGCCATGGATCTGGACGAGCTCGACGCATGGCTCCAGCGCACCGAGGATGCGCTCGGTGCCGGTAGCGTCACCTATGCCTGCGAGCTTAAGATCGACGGCTTGGGCGTCGCGCTTACCTACCAAAACGGAACCTTCGTGCGCGCCGCCACGCGCGGCGATGGCACCACGGGCGAGGACGTGTCGCTCAACGTCCGTACC
>CABUHP010000112.1 GCA_902491415.1 uncultured Collinsella sp. | reverse complement strand
GACCTGCGGCAGGATGTCCTTAAGGACGACGGCGACGCCAAAGCCCATCATAAGACCCATACCGAGGGACTTGACGATGCCCTGCGCGGTTACGACGTCGAACAGACCGGCAGCGGTGCCGCCGACGATGATGCCAAAGTTGCCCAGCAGCGCGCCGGCAAACCAGAAGGCGACGGGGGCGAAGCCCACGAGGAAGCCGATGGACAGCAGCATGGGCGAGTTGTAGATGGCAAAGGTCACGCCGGGGATATTGAGCGTGCACAGCATACTGGGCACCACGCCCAGGGCGTCGCGCAGCACGCTGTAGATGCCTGCGATGGCCATGGAGCCAAAGAGCTGCTTGCCGGTCTTGCCGCCGGCCTCGGTGGCGCGCAGGGTCTGAGCTGCGGCGTTGCCGGTGGGGAACTCCAGCGCGGCGTCCACGATAAAGTGACGGTGGATGAGCGCTGTAGCCAGAAGGCCCAAGATGGTGCCGGCAAGCGCCACGATAAACATGTCGAGCCAGCTGATCTGGTCGGCATAGCCCAGCATCCAGGCGCCCGGGATGGTAAACGCCAGGCCGCCGGCGACCATGGCGCCCGCGGACATGATGGTGTGGGTAACGTTGGCCTCGTTGAGGCTGGCGTTGCCCATGAGCTTCAGGAAGAACAGCGAAATGACGGCAGCGAAAATGATCGGCCAGGGGAGTGCGCCCATCTTGAGGGCCGTGTAGGCCGAGCTCGCCGTGATGATTACGCAGCCAAAGACGCCAATGACGACGCCGCGCAGCGTGAGTTGCCCGCGCATCGAAGCACGGTTCGAGGGATTACTCATTTAGAACTCCTTTGCGTATATCCGCTTCCCCCGGGAGCGCCGCTACGGATACGGCGCGGGAAGTCGGGTTACCAAGGGCCGCCGCGTGAGCTCGCAAACGACCGCGCACCAGTATAGCCGCAAGCTAGTCATTTTGGGATGACTGGTTTAGGTAGGCGATATACTGCTGGGCAGATGAAAGGAGCGCCGACGATGCTTAATGGGTGCGCATATATATTGACGGTCGACGTGGGCAACACGTCCATTCGCTTTGGCCTGTTTGCCGAGGATTCGGCCGCGGCACAGGAATGTCCGCTTGCGACGTGCGAGATCACGACGCCGTCGAGCACCACAGCCGACGAGGCGCGCATGCGTCTCGTGCAGGTCATGGCTGCACTGGCGGCCGATGCGGGCATGCCGGGCGCGCTTGTGCCCGCGGCTGCTGTGCTGAGCTGCGTGGTCCCGGCGCTCGAGCGCCCGTGGAAAGCGGCGCTTTCCCGCACCTGCACGGGGCGCGTGCTCACGGTGGGGCCGGGACTTAAGACCGGCATGCCCGTGCACTACGACGATCCGGCCGAGATTGGTCCCGACCGCATCGCCGACGCCGTGGCGGCCCGTGCCGTCTACGGCTCTCCGTGCATCGTGATTGACCTGGGCACCACGACCAATATCGAGGTCATCGACGCGCGCGGTACCTTTGTGGGCGGCGTCATCGCGCCGGGTCTGGCGCTTGGCGCCCGTTCGCTTTCGGCGGCCGCGGCGCGTTTGCCTCAGGTCGAGCCCTCGGCGCCCACGCATGTGATCGGCCGCAACACGCGCGAGGCTATGCGCTCGGGCGTGGTCTTGGGCGAGGTGGCCCGCATCGACGGCATGCTCGACATGGTGCTCGCCGAGATGCGCGCGACCAAGGCCGCGGGGGAGGGCGACGTGCCCATCGTCATTACCGGCGACGACGCCGAGGCGCTCGCGTTGCTGGTCGGCCATAGCCTGACGGTTGACGACGCGCTGACGTTGCGGGGTCTCGCCGAGCTCTACCGCATCAACCAAAAGCCCCGCCGCGTGTAAAGGTGAGGGCGCCGGTGGGACAAACGCCTCCACCTTTCACCTGCTACAATGGGTCAAACTATTGCGATTACGGAGGTGTCTGCCATGTCGGACGATCTTCATCAAACTTCGTCAGGCAAGCGCCTGGACGTCATTAGCTGGGACGAGTTCTTTATGAGCGTGGCCATCGCCGCGCAGCGCCGCAGCAAGGACCCCAACACGCAGGTGGGTGCGTGCATCGCCAACACCAACCACCGCATCCTTTCGGTGGGCTACAACGGTACACCCTCGGCGCTCAACGACGACTTTTTCCCGTGGGGTACGAGCGACGACCCGCTGCAGGACAAGCACAACTACGTGGTCCATGCCGAGGCCAACGCCGTGCTCAACTACCGTGGTTCGCTCAAGGACCTCGAGGGTTCCACGGTCTACGTCACGCTGTTTCCGTGCCACGACTGCGCCAAGATTTTGGCGCAGGTGGGCGTGGGCGAGGTTGTCTACCTGGACAACAAGTACGCCGACACCGATGATGGCCGTATCAGCCGCCGCATTCTTGACTCTTGCGGCATCAGCTACCGCCAGGTTATCGTCGATGTTCAGATTGGTACCGGGGGACAAGCTCAGCAGTAGTGCGTGCCAACGCCAGCTGGCGGCAAAACAGCCAAAAGAGCCCCGTCCCAAATTGACTACTCGTGAAAGTCGCGTCTGCGCGCATGGACGGCTCGTGAGCGGGTACATGGCTGTAGTAACATAGCTTCTGTCCGCGGGCGTGCCCGCGTTATTGTGAGAAAGGAGCCCCTGTGGCTGTTAACGAAGAGCTGCTTAAGAAGGTTCTTGAAGAGATTCGCCCCAACCTGCAGGCCGACGGCGGCGATATGGAGTATGTGGGCGTCGACGACGAGGGCGTCGTCAAGCTGGAACTGCAGGGCGCCTGCGCCGGCTGTCCCATGAGCTCGCTAACCCTTTCCATGGGTATCGAGCGCATCCTGAAGGAGCATGTGCCCGGCGTTACCCGAGTTGAGCAGGTCAATGCCTCCGGCGAGGCCGAGGACCTGTACGACGAGTATGCGCCGTTCTAAGCTGCGAAAGCTGCGGACGGCATACTCCGCATAGACGTTACGCCCAAATATGCGGCTGCGAGCGCAAGGCCCGCGGCCGCATTTGTATGTAGGGAGTAGGAGGGTCGACATGCTCAACGACTTCTACCATATGCTTGATCCTGTCGCGATCTCGGCGGGGCCTATCACGATTTACTGGTATGGTCTGGCCTATGTGGTCGGCGCCCTGCTCACGGCGGTTGTCATGTACCGCACACAGCGTCGCTGGGGCTTTAACATCACGATTGATGACCTGACGAGTGTCGTGGTCGGCGTGGTCTTTGGCCTCATTATCGGTGCGCGCCTGTTCTACGTCATCTTTTACGGCGACGGCTACTACTGGGCGCATCCGCTCGAGATCTTTGCCACCAATGAAGGCGGCATGAGCTTCCATGGTGGCCTGGTGGGCGGCATCATCGGCGGCGTGCTCGTGTGCCGCATGTATAAGCTCGACGCATGGACTTTGGCAGACCTTGCCGTCATAGGCGCGCCGCTGGCCTTGTGCCTGGGCCGTTGTGCCAACTTTGTCAACGGAGAGCTGTGGGGCAAGCCGACCGATCTGCCATGGGGCGTGGTCTTTGGCGGGACTGCGGGCGATATGCCGCGTCACCCCTCCCAGCTCTACGAGGCATTTCTTGAGGGCATCGTGCTCTTTTGCATTCTGCAGGTGCTCAGCCGCAAAAAGCCGCTGCTGCCCCAGGGTACGTTTATGGGCGTGTTCGTGATGGGGTACGGCATCGTCCGCTTTCTCGTTGAGTTCGTGCGCGTGCCCGATGCCCAGCTGGGTTATCTGCTGGGCGGCGTCATCACCATGGGTCAGCTGCTGAGTTTGCCGCTCGTGATCGCCGGTCTGGCGCTCATCATCTTCGCCCGACACCGCAATCGCCCCCAGCGCATCTACCTCGACGCCTAACCACCAAAACCACCACAAAGGGGACAGGCACCTTTGTGGTGGTTTTGCCGAGTTTGATAGGTTTCTAGAAAGGCTTTCGGACTGTGAAGGATTCCGACCTCTCCACAACGGCTGCGCGCGACGCTGCCCGCATCGTCTGGTTTAAGCGCTATCCCGCCAAGCAGACGCTCATCGCATTTTTGCTCGCGCTGTTGGCGACCACGGCGTTTTCCATCGATCCCGCCCCGGTGTCGAGCAACGCAGTCTTGGCGATTGACCCCAAAGCCTCGGGCATGCTGTACGTGTGTTACGAGGTGCTCCTCTCGTTTGCCGGCCATACCGACGCGGTCATGCTGCTTGCGCTTGCCTGCCTGCTCACGCTGCCGTTTCGCTACGTATTCTTTGGCCGCGGCGACGCTTGGCGTCCCTCGGTGATCCTTCCGTCGCTGTTCTTTGCCGTCTGCATGGTGTTTGGCCGCAGCTACGACCTCACCGACTCGGCCGAGATTGTCCTTGGCGACAAGGCCCGCATCATCTGCGCCTGGATAGGCGGTGCGGGCTGGATGCTCTTGGCGGTCGTTGCCTTCTACCTCGCCTTTGAGTGTCTAGATTGGTTGAGCTCTCGGCGCATTCCGTTTTCTGAAGCGCACTTTGGCCGCGTATGGCGTGTGACTCACGCCGTGCTCTCGGTCCATCCCTTTGCCGGGCCCTTCCTGGTGCTTATGATCGCCTGGGCGCCCACGCTCATCGCTTCGCTGCCTGGCCTTTTTATGGGAGACACGGGTGCGCAGATTCGCCAGTGGTTCAACTACCCCAACGGCACGAGTGACTACCTGCGTCTGCTCAACCCCAATGTGTTGCTCAACGGACATCATCCCGTGGTGCACACGGCTATCATCGGTTCGTACGTCCAGCTGGGGCTTTCACTGTTCAACAGCGCCAACGCGGGCCTCATCATCTATACCTGCGCTCAGTTCGTCATTACGGCCGCCTGCATGGCCTATTCAATCTCGTCGCTGCGCAAGCTGGGCGTGAGCCTGCCGGTTCGCGGTGCGATCCTGCTGTTCTTTGTGTTTATGCCCATGTTCTCCAACTACGCGGCCTTGCTTACCAAAGACGTGCTGTTTGCCGACGCGTTTTTGATGCTGTTGGTGCAGACCGTGAAGCTCGTGGCCTGCGGCCTGCCCCGTCGCGATGCCAATGCCGAGCGTGCAGGCGAACAGAGGCCTATGCTCTTTGCGCGCCATGATTGGCTGCTGCTCGCTCTGGGTGCCATGGGTTCCACGTTTCTGCGCAACGGCGGCCTGGTGTTTCCCCTGGCGGCATGCGTAATCGCGGCAGCTTTTTGCGCATGGGACGTGCATGTGGCTCGTCGTGCAGCCAAGCAGGCTGGTGCTGCGCCTTCGGGCGCCACCCCGCGTTTCCGCTGGGTGGGAGTTCTTGCGGTGCTTGCACTCTGCCTTGCCTCTAATATGTACTTCACCAAGGTCTTTATGCCGGCACACGACATCACGCCTGGTTCCAAGCGCGAAATCCTCTCGATCCCGTTCCAGCAGACGGCTCGTTTTGTCCAAAAGCACGACGGCCTCAACTCGGGCGTCAACCCTACGGTTAAGGAGGACGGCACCATCGTGGAGGCGCCCTGCGACGGTTTGGTAACCGATGAGGAGCGCGCTGCGATCGATCGGGTGCTCAAGTACGAGAACCTGGGCCGCCGCTACAACCCTGACAAGTCCGATGCCGTCAAGAACTGCTTTAACGAGTATGCCTCGCAGGAGGACATCGATGCCTATTTTGAGGTATGGGCTCAGATGTTTAAGAAGGATCCCGAGTGCTATATCTCGGCGCTTATCAATAACTACTATGGTTATTTTTATCCGAGCGCGCGCGATGCCTGGGTCTACAGCACAGCGCGTAGTGCCGAGATCATGGCGAAGCCCGATAACCTCAAGTACTTTGACTTCCATCCGGTCGATAGCAAGGTTGTGCGCTGGTGCGATCACCTGATCAACCTGTATCGCGTGGCAGTACAACGCATACCGTTTATCTCGCTCACCATGAGCTCGGCCACCTACGTGTGGATCATGATCGCCGTGGTGGTCTACCTGCTGCGTCGTCATTCATGGCGTGCACTGGCGATCTGGGTGCCGCTGTTGGGCGTGCTCGCTGTGTGCCTGATTGGCCCGTGCAACGGCTCGACTTATATGCGCTACCTGTATCCG
>CABUHP010000111.1 GCA_902491415.1 uncultured Collinsella sp. | reverse complement strand
CCAGTTTAGCGCAGGCGAAGCGTCGATGCGGGCGCGCTTTGGGGCCACGGCATTCTGTAAAGGCTTTGTCAGGGGGAATGGTTTTCCGAACAATGGGGTTGACATGTCAAACCCCCTCATCAAGAATACGGGCGGATTAAAAAGGGGTACGAGATACCCAAAGCGCGCTGCGCTCAGCCTTTAGGAGGTGTGCCATGGAAGGCAGTCCTAGTCGAAAAACCTGCATGTCGCCCTCGGCACGCCGCGAGGACTCCGCACACGCATAAACGCCACCGGCAGATCGCCAAAACCACCGCAAAGGCGCGCTGCACCCTTTGTGGGCTCAAGAGCTTGACGTGAGCGACATCTAGGTTTTTTGAAGCAAATACGACACGTACGCTAACTCCCCTCAACAAGGAGGACCCTATGCTGATGCTCAAAACCGTCACGGTACTCGAAGCCATCTCCAAGCGCCGCCGCACGGCGCGCCCTGCCGCTCATACCGGCCTGTCCAAGAACACCATATTCGCCGCCACCCATAGTGCCGAGGACGCCCTCGTACTGCTTGACGCCACGGCAAACGGCCTCACCGTCGAGCAGGCAACTGAGCGCCTGAACGCCGTCGGCCCCAACACCATCGAGGCAACGACCAAAACGCTCGCCCGCCGCATCGCCGACGCGTTCATCGATCCCTTCGCCGGCATCCTCGCCGCGCTCGCACTGGTCTCGCTCTACATCGACGTGCTCGCCGTGCCCGAACCGCAGCGCGACCCCTCCACGGTCATCGTCATCGGCACCATGCTGCTGGTATCGGGCGGCATGAAGTTTATCCAGGAAGCCCGCAGCGGCAATGCGGCCGAGGCCCTCAAGGACCTGGTCTCCAACACTTGCACCGCCCTGCGCGACGGCGAGCGCATCGAGATCCCCTTCGACGAGCTCGTCCCCGGCGATGTAATCCGTCTCTCTGCCGGCGATATGGTGCCGGCAGATGCCCGCATCATCACCGCGCGCGACCTGTTTGTGATCGAGTCCGCACTCACCGGCGAGAGCGAGGCCGTCGAGAAGACCACCGCCGTCACCGTCGTCGAGGGCGCCGACGGCTCCGCACTGCCACTCTCTGCCTGCAAGAACATCGTCTTTACCGGCACCTCCGTGCAAAACGGCGCCGCCATGGCGCTTGTCGTTGCCACCGGCTCGGACACCTACCTGGGTGGCATCGCCAAGATGCTCAACGGGCGCGGCGAAAAGAGCGCGTTTGACCGCGGCGTCTCGAGCGTCTCCATGCTGCTGGTGCGCCTGATGCTCGTTATGGCGCCGGCCGTCTTTGCCATCAACGCCGCCACCAAGGGCAACGTCATCGACGCGCTGCTGTTCGCCACGAGCGTGGCCGTGGGCATCACGCCGCAGATGCTTCCCGTCATCGTGACCACGAGCCTGTCGCAGGGCGCCAAGGACCTCGCCCGTCGCCAGGTTATCGTCAAGGAGCTGCCGGCGATTCAAAACCTCGGAGCGATGGACGTCCTGTGCTGCGACAAGACCGGCACCCTCACCGAAGACCGCATCGTGCTCGAGCGCTACCTCAACACCGATGGCAACGAGGACGCGCGCGTGCTGCGCCATGCGTTTTTGAACAGCTTCTTCCAGACCGGCCTCAAAAATCTTATCGACCTGGCCGTAATCGACCGTGCCGATGTGACGCCCTCGACCGTCGCACCCGATTCCATGCTGGGCCAGAGCCTGCGCGACCGCTACACCAAGGTCGACGAGGTTCCCTTCGATTTCTCGCGCCGTCGCCTGAGCGTAGTTGTCGCCGACGCCCAAGGCAAAACCCAGATGGTTACCAAGGGCGCTGCCGAGGAAATGCTCGAGATCTGCTCCTTTGTCGAGA
The DNA here is from genome assembly GCA_902491415.1 of uncultured Collinsella sp. Lineage (GTDB taxonomy): Bacteria > Actinomycetota > Coriobacteriia > Coriobacteriales > Coriobacteriaceae > Collinsella. The sequence goes on along the minus strand of CABUHP010000111.1, from coordinate 4,240 downwards.
TCGATGGCATCGCTCAGCCGCTCACCGACGAGAAGCTCGCCCAGATTCGCAAGCAGATCGCCGGACTTAACGCCGAGGGCCTACGCGTAATTGCCGTGGCGCAGAAGACCAATCCGCGCTGCGTGGGCGAGTTTGGCATCGCCGACGAGTGCGACATGGTGCTGATGGGCTTTTTGGCCTTCCTCGATCCGCCCAAAGCAAGTGCCGCGGGCGCCGTCGCCACCCTCGAGGCCAAGGGCGTGGCGGTCAAGGTCCTAACCGGCGACAACGACCGCGTCGCCGCCACCGTCTGCGAGCAGATTGGTATCGATGCGAGCAACGTCTTGCTCGGCTCCGAGATCGATGCGCTCGATGACGCCGAACTTGCCGAGCGCGCCGAGAAAACCCACCTCTTCGCCAAGCTCTCGCCGCTGCAGAAGGCGCGCCTGGTACGTGTCATGCGCGAGATGCTCGGCCACACCGTGGGCTTTATGGGCGACGGCATCAACGACGCCGCCGCCATGCGTGCGAGCGATTGCGGCATCTCGGTCGATTCGGCCGTCGATATTGCCAAGGAATCCGCCGATATCATCTTGCTTCAGAAGGACCTGGGCGTGCTCGAGCGCGGCATCATCGAAGGCCGCCGCACTTACGGCAACCTGCTCAAGTACCTCAAGACCACGGTGAGCTCCAACTTTGGCAACGTGCTGTCCGTGACCGTCGCGAGCCTGTTCTTGCCGTTTTTGCCCATGAGCGCCCTGCAGCTGGTACTGCTGTCGCTGGTCTACGAGATCGTGTGCATCGCACTGCCGTGGGACACCGTCGATGACGCCTGGACTGCCCGCCCGCGTGCCTGGGACGCCGCGTCCATCAAGGGCTTTATGCTCGAGCTGGGCCCCGTGAGCTCGCTGTTTGACATCGTGACCTTCGCCGCGCTCTTCTTTGTCGTGTGCCCCGCCGCCGTGGACGCAAGCTGGCCCGAGCTTGCCGCCGCGGGCGACGTCGCGGGTATGGCGACCTTTGCCGCACTCTTCCAGAGCGGCTGGTTTGTCGAGTCCATGTGGTCGCAGACACTCGTGGTCCACATGCTGCGCTCCCCGCATCTGCCGCGCCCGCGCGACCACGCCGCGCCCGCACTGTGCGTTCTCACCGTGCTGGGTCTGGCGCTCGTCACCTGGCTGCCGGCAAGCCCCATCGCCGATGCGCTCGGCCTCATGCCGCTGCCCACGAGCTTTTTTGGGCTGCTCATTGGCATCGTTACCGCCTATATCGCGCTCACCCAGCTGGCAAAGCGCCGCTACATTGCCCGCCACGGCGAGCTGCTGTAGCAAGTAGACGGAAAGCACCCCGCCAGCTGCCGTTGCCACTACCACAGCTGCCAACGCCGCTGCCGTTGCCTCTGCCGCCGCCGCAGTCTATCCCCCCAGCAGTTGCGGTGGAATAGTTCCTGTTTAAAGCCCCGTGACTTTAATTTAGGGACTATTCCACCGCAACTTATTGGGAGATTAGCTAGTCCTTGGGTGTCCAGGACCAGAAGAAGTTGATGAGAGCCACGCGCGAGGCGGTACCGGCCTTTTTGTTGATCGAGGAAATGTGGCGATAGAGCGTGGAGCGCGAAAGAAAGAGCGTTGTGGCGATGTCCTGAACGCTCTGGTCCGAAACGACCAAGACCTCAAGAATATCGCGCTCGCGCTCTGTAAGCCCAAAGGTGGCGACGAAGGCATCGAGGCGCTCATCGGGCGTGAGCTCCGCTGCCTCCACGGGCTCGGGGTCGGAGCATGCAGACGCAAGATCTGCACCAAGATCGTCGGTGGCAAGCGGCAGTCCGTCCCGCATCGCGGCATCATCGGCTCGTTGCCCCAACTGCCCCAGCAGCGTAATCGCAATGCCCACAAACATCACGAGCGCCGCACCGACCGCAGCCAGCACATTTTGACTCGAGATAATCGCCACTGCCGGCGCCGTCACGAACATCGAGCACACGTTGTTGACGACGCGACCCATGCACGGCCAAAAATATGACCAGCGCGCATAGAGCGAGACGGCGGCATATTTTGTGGTAAAGAACACCACGAAAAAGCCCGAGCCCAGATAAAAGATGATCGTGGCAGCAAGCTCGTTGCCGCCATTGCCATCGACGATGAGCACAAAGAACGAAAGCGTGGACAGTATGGCGGCACATGTCATGCCGATATTCATATACGAGCGGCCGTGCAGGTCAAATAGTGCGCCAGCGACCAACGAGCTCACGACAAGCAGCAGGCGCGGCCAATCGCCCAAATCGACGGCTCCGACAGCATGCAGGGTCGTGAAGCCCGCGTTGAGAGCGGCGAATACGCTGGAAAGATACGCCGTCGCCACGGTCAGGCGAACTACGGCGCGACGGAATGCCGCCTTTGCCTCGGGATCGTCATGCCACTTGGCGCCATATTCCAGAGCATCTACCGAAAGCCCGGCAGCACTGGGTTCAAAGTTGGGATCGGACTCGTCGCGCAGCTTGGCGCGTCGGGCACCGTGGAGCAACGCCACCTGCGCGATCGCACAGACGACCAGAACAGCCTGCTGAGGAATACCGACAGGCATCACCATGTGGTTGATCACCTGTACCAGAACGCCCATGGCATAGGAAAGTGCGGCGGCGCGCGCCAGGCAGGGCGTCTGCGCAAAACGCCGCGCAAGACGATATGAGAAAGCCATTTGGGTCGCCTCCCCCGCGGCGCAGCTTCTTTCCGCGGGCTCGGGATGCCACAATGGGCTTTGAGTATCGGCCCGTGCGGTAGCCCTTACCGCACCTGCGGGGAGGAGGCTTCCCATGCCCCATGTTACCTCCATCGGCCTGGACGTCCACGCGCGATCGGTCGCCGCCGCGGCGTTCAACCCCTTCACCGGCGAGGTGGTGCACCGTGACTTCGGGACGGACGCCGCCGAGATCGCGGAGTGGGCCCTCGGGTTCGAGGAGCCCAGGGCCTGCTACGAGAGCGGCCCCACCGGCTTCCACATGGCGCGCGAGCTGCGCGCGCTCGGCCTCGACTGCGCCGTGGCCGCCGTCTCCAAGATGCAGAGGCCGGCGGCGGACGCGCGCCGCAAGAACGACCGGCGCGACGCCGAGTTCATCGCCCGCATGCTCGCCACCCACAACATCGTGGAGGTCCCGCTGCCCGATGCGGCCGTCGAGGCCGCCCGGGACCTCGACCGCGCCCTCGACGACGCCACGGTGGAGTACCGCCGCGCCAGGCAGCGCCTCAACATGTTCCTGATCAGGCTGGGCCACGTCTGGGACGAGCGCAACGCCGGCGGGACGAGGAGGGGATCCTGGACGCGCGCCCACTGGAGGTGGATATCCGGGATCAGGCTCGAGGGGCCCCAGCGCGACGTGCTCGAGTACTACGTCACGGCCGCGAGGTGCGCGGAGTCGGACCGCCGGCAGCTCGAGAAGAAGGTGCTCGCCCTCGCCCGGACCGACCGGTGGCGCCCGGCCGTCGAGGCGCTCTCCTGCATCAAGGGAATCGACACCCTGACGGCCTTCAGGCTCGCAGCCGAGGCGGGCTCCTTCACGAGGTTCCGGACGGCCCCGGCCTTCGCGAGCTGGTGCGGGCTGGTCCCGTCGGAGCGCTCGAGCGGCGAGACCGAGCGGCGCGGCGGGATAACCAAGACGGGCAACCGGCTCGCCAGGACGGCACTGGTGGAGTCGGCGTGGCACTACCTGACGTGCACGCCCCGCCCGAAGGCCCCGGCGCCCGGCGCGGACGTCCCCGCGGCGATCCGGGCGCGCGCCGACGACTGCACCGCCAGGCTCTGCCGCCGCCGCGAGGCGCTGGCGGCGGCGGGCAAGAGCTCGTGCAAGGCAAACGCCGCCGTCGCGCGCGAGCTCGCCTGCTGGGTCTGGGAGATCGGGCGCCGGGCGGAGGGGACCCTCGGCTGACCCCGTCGGACAACAAGCCTCCCGCCGGGAGGGCCCGCGCCTCGACGCATCGCCGGCGCGCGTTCACGAGCCCTTTTTGGGCAGCCCAAGGGCCGCGCCCGTGAACAAGACTGGTTTCGGACGAGCGCGCCGGACGGAGAATCGAAATGCGGTGGGGTGCGCGGACATACCGGGCTGACCGCCGGCAGCGCGCCCGCAAGAGCCCGCGGATATTAGCTTGCCAGGCAAGCGTCGACTAAACGTGCAGCGTGCGCGGGCCCTCCCGACGGGAAACGAAAAAGCCCGGTTTAAAACCGGGCTCGAACAAACACGCCTATTGACAATGGCTTTCTCATATTA
>CABUHP010000110.1 GCA_902491415.1 uncultured Collinsella sp. | reverse complement strand
GAGCTCGCCTGCGGTAAACAGCTGCGGCAGCGATGCGGCGCCTCGGGGCAGGACGAGTGCGTTGGTCAGTTCCTGCTCGCAGATTTTCTGTGCGGCATAGGCGATGCAGATGGGCTCCTGGTCCATGCCGATAAAGAGCGTGTTTGGCTCGTGGGCCGCACGCTCAACAAGGTACGTTCCCTTGCCACAACCAAGATCCAGGTGAAGGTGTTCGAAAGGCTTGCTGCCAACTGGCGCACAGGCCCCGCGCCAATCTCCGGCATAGGCCTCGGGGTTCGTCTCAATTGCATCGGCGTAGCGCTCCAGGCGCTCCTCGAGCACAAAGTTCTTAGGCGTGCGAACGTGGACGGCTCCCATGAGGCTCCTTGGTCATAAGTATGGAACGCATAGCTGCGCGTTCCGTCAATGGGTTGAAAAAAGGGGTGGGCATAGTTTGCCCGAAAGACGCGGTGCGGCTCGACGGCGAGTCGCCGATGCCTACAGACGCTTGAGAATCACATAGCGGTTGAGCTCTCCGCTGCGACCGTCGGCATGGAAGCGCTCAAGCTCACGCACGGGGACCTCGCCGCTCTTGTAGAACGTACGGACGCCGCGCACCAGGTCGGTGATCTGCTGATCGTCAAAGTGATGGCAATAGCGGTAGGCGTGGCGGTCGTTTTGCCAGCCAATGAGGTGGTCGCCGGCTTCAAACTGCGCGGAATCGTAACTTTCAAACGGCGGGGTGAGCTCGGCGCGGGCTTCGGCGCGAACGGCCTTGCGCGCCATGCGCTCGTCGTTCATAAACTCCCAAAAGCTGATGGCGATGATGCCGCCTGGGCGCGTCTGGCGCACCAGGGCGTCGAGCACGCGTACGCGGTACTCGCACGACGGCACGTGGTGCATAAAGCCAAAGCAGACCGAGATGTCGGCGAGCGGGGCGTCGAAAAGCACGTCGGGTGTCTCGGCGGGGTTGAGCTTCATGAGGGCATCGAGTACGTCGAGTTCCTGGAAGTGCAGGTTGGGAATGCGCAGGGCGTGACCGTGCGCATCGATAGCCAAATCCTGACACGAGTCAACACCATAGAACTCAAACGGGCAACTGGCATCTGCCGAGGGGTTTGCGCCGTCGACGCCCTTGGCGGAAAGTGCGCCGCCGGCGGCAAAGTTCTCGAATCGCATGTTGCCGCAGGCAAGATCGAAGACGCGGACGGGATGCTCGATCGTGGCGACGTCGAGCTGCTCGAGCGCTATGTCCATGGTGCGTACCCAGCCGGGCCACGGTGCCTGGCGCGTATCGGAGAAGGAGGCGGAGTGCTCGCGATAGAACGTGTTGTTGAGCTGGATGAGCGATGAGGCGAAATCGCGGTTCACGGCGCGGAACTCCCTCCGTTGGCGGTGCGGAATAAACAGTACGACCATACTACCGTTAACGCCGCAACGGGGACAACCGAGCTGCGGGTCATTGCTTTGTTTGGACACATTTCCGCAGCTCATATATGCCCGCAACCGCCGGTTGTCAAAAATCTCACTAGAATAGGTGGCATGCTTTTGGCGGTGGCGGATAGATTTTTAACTGTGCAAGGCGCCTTAAGAACAAAAACGGTCCGGCGGCACGGCTGGCATCGCATAGGAGGAACCATGAATGTAGAAACTGCGCAGCGGCTCGCCGACCTTCGTCGCAGCAAGGGTTTTAGCCAAGAAGGGCTGGCGCGAAAGCTGGGGCTGTCGCGCCAGGCGGTCAGTAAATGGGAGCGTGCGGAGAGCTCGCCCGATACCGAGAACCTGATCTCGCTCGCAAAACTCTATGGCGTGAGTTTGGACGAGCTCCTTAATCCGAGCGATGAGATCGAGGACGATATCGAGTTTGAGAACGAGGACCGCGCCCGTCAGCGCGAGGCCGAGGCGGCGGAACGTGCCCGCACCCATGAGGCGGCGGCGCGCGCCACGGAGGCAGCTGCGCAGGCGAGTGATGCTGCGGCCAAGGCGGCGCAAGCGGCAAGCTGGAGTGCGCAGGCCGCCAATGCCGCTACGGCGCAGGTGACGAGTGACGGCGCAGTTGGCTCGACTCCGGTGAAGGGCCCGTTCCAGTCGTTCCCGTATTGGGCCGTGTGCTGGCTGTTGTTCTTTTTGCTGATGTTCCTGTTTGGTGGCGCCCCCTTTGCCGCACTGATCTTCTTTACGATTCCCATCTATCACTGGGTGGCACGTGCGCTCGATGGCGATTGGGCGCGTGGGGATATCCGGGTTAGTCCGGCGCCGGCGGTCGCTAGGACTAAGGGGGAGGACGTTTCCACAGCGGTTGACGCTGACACGGCTGCCGCGACCACCGCTGAGTCGAGTGCCAAAGAAGGTGATGAATGATGAAGCTCTCGCATGAGTCTAAGAGGCGCTTGGGCATTGGCATCGGAGCGTTTGTGCTCATCATCGGGCTTGTCGTTGGCACATCGCGGACTTTGATTCATTTTGATGGACCGTGGAATCTCAACGATGTTGTATCCGGCTTGTCTGGTAAGGACGATGCGTTTGACGAGGACGATGTTTTGGATGACGGTATTTACTCCGCTCAGTCTCAAAAGCTTTCGAGTGAAACCTTCGATGCCGACTCATTCCAGTCCCTTGACCTGGATGTGACGTCGGGTACGGTCGATATCAAGTACGTTTCCGATGGACCGGTGCGTGTCATCGAGAGTGGTCGCGTTGCAAAAGGAGTAACTGCTTACGATGCGGCAACCCAAAATCTGGCCGAGATTAGGGGCTCTACGCTCAAGATTAACCAGTTCGACTGCGATGACGAGCGTGCGCTTGACCGTACGGTCACCATCGAGCTGCCACGCGAGCTTGCCGATAACATGATGGACATTTCGGCGAATGTGGGGTCGGGGGATCTGACGATTACGGACATTGTGTGCCACGACTTCGATTTGACGTTGGACTCGGGAGACATCGAGTTCGCGGGCACTGTTACCGACACCCTGAATGCCGAGGTCGGTTCGGGCGATGTGACGTTCGAGCTCTACCAGGCCCCCGCGAAGTCGATGGACGTAAGCGTGGGCTCGGGCAATGTGGAGATAACGGTTCCGAACTCTACGGGCTTTAAGGCGAGCCTCACCGTGGGCAGCGGTGACTTCGAGAGCGATTTCCTTCCGCTTGGCTACGATGGCGAGACCATATTGAATCTTGAATTCGACAACGGTGATAAGTCAGCCACGTATCGTTTTAAGGTCGGTTCGGGCGACATGTCGTTTGATCCGGAGTGACATGCGGTTTTCGGAGATCGGTACATATAGGCACGCTCTTTGATGGAGGCGCCGGAGCCGTGACGGGCTCCGGCGCCTTTGCCTTTACAATGGGGGCATGGAACAGATTATCTTGAACATACTCGAGGCTCTGCGTCGCGGCGAAACCGTGGACGACAAAGCGCTCGTCAAACTGATACATGCCGAGGCGCGCCGTGAGGGTGCCGACAAACGCGATTTGGCCAAGCGCCGTCTGCTGCCGTTCTGCCAGCGGGTTAAACGTGAGGAGCCGGCTCGGTGGGCTGCGTGGAATGTCGATTCCGATCTGGAACGTCAACTGCTGCAGGTGCTGCGTATGAAGCCTCGTCGCACGGCTTCGGGCGTGGCGACCATTACCGTCATCACCAAGCCGTGGCCGTGCTCGGGCGATTGCCTGTTTTGTCCCAACGATCTGCGCATGCCCAAAAGCTATCTGCACGCCGAGCCGGCATGCGCCCGTGCGGAGCAAAATTGCTTTGATCCGTATCTGCAGGTGAGCGCCCGTTTGACGGCGCTTTCGCAGATGGGGCATGCGACCGACAAAATCGAGCTCATTGTGCTTGGCGGTACCTGGAGCGACTATCCGGAAGGCTATCAGTCATGGTTTATGTCGGAACTCTTTCGCGCGCTCAATGACGATGCCGTCGCCGGCGTGGCGGCCAACCCCATGTTGGCGCGTCCGGGCATCAGTCGTGCCGAGGCGGGACGCCTGCTCGATGACGCTCCCGCCGATGCCCTGCCGCCGGTGGTAGCAGAGCGCCGCGAGCGCTATCGGGCCGCCGGCATTGCGACAGACGAGGCTGAGCTTGCTGCCGGCGTTGCCGACGAACAGGAGCATGTGGATGCTGCCGTGGGTGGCTATAACCGCGCGGTGCGTCGTCTGTACGGCCCCGGTACGCCGTGGGGCGAGGTCGCCGGGTGGCAGACGGCATCGATGGAGGAGCTAGAGCGCCAGCAGCACATCAACGAGACGGCGAAGCATCGCGTGGTGGGGCTCGTTATCGAGACCCGGCCCGATGCCGTGACGCCACAGGCGCTCACGCTCATCCGTCGTTTGGGCTGCACCAAGATTCAGATGGGCATCCAAAGCCTTGACCAGCAACTGCTCGACATCAACGAGCGCCGTATTACGGTGGCGCAGATTGAGCGGGCGTTTTCGCTTGCGCGTCTGTTTGGCTTTAAGATCCATGCGCATTTTATGCTCAACTTACTGGGCGCCACACCCGAGGGGGACAAGCGCGACTACGAGCGCTTTATGACCGAGGGGGCCTTTATGCCCGACGAGGTCAAGGTCTACCCGTGCGCGCTCATCGAGGGCTCGCGTCTGGTGGGCTGCTATGAGCGCGGCGAGTGGCGTCCCTATACCGAGGAAGAGCTGCTCGATGTGCTGGCCGACGATATCGTGGTGACGCCGGCGTTCTGCCGCATCAGCCGCATGATCCGCGACTTTAGCTCCGACGACATCATGGTGGGCAACAAGAAACCCAACCTACGTCAGCTCGTTGAGAACCGCTTGTCGGCTCGTGGAGAAGGCGCGACGGTGCGTGAGATTCGCTATCGCGAGATCAGCACGGCGGGTGCCGACCTGGACGAGTTGACCCTTGACGAGGAAGTGGCGTACGAGACGCCGGTGACGCACGAGCGCTTTTTGCAGTGGGTGACGCCGCAGGGCAAGATCGCGGGCTTTTTGCGGTTGTCGCTGCCCGACCATTCGTTTGTTGCCGCGCATACAGACGAGTTGCCGACGACGCCGTACGAGGCGATGATTCGCGAGGTGCACGTGTATGGTATGGCGGCACGTGTGGGTGATCAGGGCCAGGCGGCTCAGCATCACGGTCTGGGGCGTCTGCTCGTGGAGCGTGCGTGCGAGATTGCCCGGGATGCGGGTTATGCGCGTATCAACGTGATTAGCGCGATTGGCACACGCGAGTACTATCGCCACCTGGGTTTTTGCGACCATGGTCTCTATCTGCAAAAGGAGCTCTAGATGAACAAGCCGAGTGTTTCCGCTGGCGTTGTTGCCGGTGTTGCCCTGGGAGCCGCGGCGCTTGGTGCGGCCGCCGTCGCTGTTCGTGCTGCCTGTTTGCAGGTCGCACGTACCCGCAACGGGTTGGCGCGTGTGAAGCGTGTGCACGACGAGAGCGGTGACGAGGTTCGCGTGCTCGTACAGGGCGGCGTCTACCAAAGCGCGAGCTATGTTGGCGATCGTTGGGCGGAGCCAGTCTTTGCGTACTATCGTGCATTTGACGATGTGTTTGAGGCCGAGGACGCAATGCGTGATGCTTACGGGCATGGTATCGACCGGATGCTCATGCTGGGCGGCGGAGGGTTTGCCTATCCCAAGTTTGCGCTGATGTCGCACGAGAGCTTGCGCATGGACGTCATTGAGTACGATGCCGAGATTACGCGTCTGGCGCGCCGTTGGTTCTACCTGGACGAGCTGGAGCGCACGGTGGGCGATCGCCTGCGAGTGATTACCGCTGAGGCTCGCTCGTACCTGGGCGTGACGAGCGTGGGGCATCGTCGCTACGACGTGGTCGTGAGCGATTGCTTTGGCGGTGCCGAGCCCGTACGCGAGCTGGCGACGGTTGAGGCGTTGCGTTTGGTGCGAGGCAGCCTGAACCCCGGGGGTATCTACATTGCCAATATCGTGAGCGCAAGTGAGGGGAGCGATGTGTCGTTCCTGCGCGATTGCGCCGCCACGGCGCTCGAGGTGTTCGACCACGTTTGGGTGGTCCCATGTGGCGATACGGAGTTCGGCGGCGAGGAAAACTACCTGCTCATCGCCAGTGACGGCGACTACGCCTTTGCCGAAGCCGTGCCTTTTGACGCTGACTTTCTCGGCGCTGCCCTCCACGACTAGCGCGTTTCCCTGCGACCAGT
>CABUHP010000109.1 GCA_902491415.1 uncultured Collinsella sp. | reverse complement strand
GTGCGGCATCAACGGGTGCCGCCAATGCAGTGCCGTCAGAATCATGAGTGATAAGTATGTTTGAGCTATTCGCCATGTGCATCCATTTCGTCTAGAGCCCACTGAGGAATTTCTATTTGAAGAGATTTGTCGGGCTCGATATCTTCGATTCGCTTGTTGTAGTGGGCAAGAAGCCGTGCGACATTTAATCGAATTAGGCCTCGCTTGTAGAACGATAACTCTTCAATATTGATGCCGATAAACGATTCGAGCGCGATAACCTGTACGCGATTGCCGAGTCCCTCACTTTCGAACAGTCCGTAAGCGAAGGAAACTTTATCGTGGGGGACAACGACGATGGGCCGAATGCCATTTCGAATGTTATCTCGGCATCGATCGGTCAATTTGGCCATTGGCGATACAGTCACATGAAATGCAGCATCATTGATTTGGAAATCGCCAGAACGGTCTGTCTGCTGGTCGGCGGCGTTTGAGTTGTCCTTTCCGATTTCTATGGTTGGAAATAACATCTCAAGTTTTGCACCTACCAGGTGCTGTGCGACGGTACCCGTTGGCTTATCGGACCGTAGGCTTGCTTCGGCTAGGATATCATCGACAATGACAGAAATTGGTTTTTGAAGATCGATTTCGACTTTGATTCTCTGCCGGTTAAAGAAATCGACCTGGATTCGCTCGACGAAGAAATTGGCGATTGCATTCGCAGCTTCAAGACGAGTGTCTTCGCAAATGTCACTGGGTAGGGCAGAGTTGATAATTGTGGCAAGCTCAAGCGCCATCGGGAGTGTGCCGCGTGAGGTTCTGCCGCCCTCTGACGCGAAGGCACGCGTTTCCCCATGTCTGGCTAAAACTGTTTTGATGCATGCTCCACTTAGGCCTCGTACTTGGCTCCCCTTGTCCGATTGCACATAATCGTCGGTGAGCGGAAAACGGTTTTGCAGCAGCTCGCTTATGCCTATGCCAACCGCCATAACGTTACGGTTGACATTGCCTCGCTTGTTGCGCTTGGATTCGTACCAGAGTTCAATGGCATCCAAGATACCTTTATCGGGCTCGCTCAAGGAGCAATTGGTCATTTCCATTATTGTTCACTCCGTTCCTTGAAGACATAAGCGCGGGTTTGACTGCATTTTTTATAAGCCAAGTGACAACTGGCACGGCAACTGCATCGCCGAATGCGTAGCGAATCTGAGCATCCGAGAAGCCGCTAAACTGACATGAGTCAGCACCTTGGAGACGGGCATATTCAGTTCCAGTCATCCAGCGAACTTCTATTTTTCCGTTTTCGCATATAACGACTGCCTGTCTTGATGAGCCGCCGCGAGCCGTTCTTAGACATCCGGCAATTTCTTCTTCACGGATTTCCCAGCGCACAACGCCCGATCGCGTGCGACGGTAAGCAGTGCGAACAATTTTTTCTTTGGCATTTAAGAAGCGCTGAAGGCGCTCTGCTTGATGCGGTGCAAGTGAGTCGATAAATGCTTGCACTTGGTTTTTGTTCCACCAACGCTTGTCGTCCTCGGGAATATTTTCAACAACCGTTGCAAGGCCCCTCATGCGAAGTGGGCTCGGTTCGTTTAGGTGAGAGACGTGCGTAATGAGTGAAGGGTCGGAGTGAATCCAGGAGACCTTTTCAGGTCGAAGCGAGGAATCGAGTCGGCTGTTGGGAAGAGGGTTTTTTAATCCGACGACAAACATGCGGGGGCGTGACTGGGGAAGCCAGTGCCGTGCATCGATAAAATAGGCGTCGCATGAATAGCCTAAACGATTAAATTCCTGGCAAACGAGTCTAAAGTCATCACTGTTATTAGACGTGGCAAGGCCGATGACATTTTCGAGAACAAGTGCCCGCGGGGCACGATCGCTCATTCCTTCGATGGCCTTAATAAAGCCAAAGAACGCACTGGACTCTTTGCCAGAGATAAGTCCCTCCCTGTTTCCCGCGAGAGATAAGTTTGTGCAAGGGCTTGACGCCCATGCGATGTCGGCTTGGGGTATTAGGTCGGGGTCGAGTGTGTGAACATCCTGCTCGACTAGATGTTCATCGCCCCAACACTGGCTGTACATGGCGCATTTAGTATGGTCTATGTCATTTGCCCAGATTGTTTTGATTCCGGCTTTTGCCATGCCGGCACGAGCCAAGCCAATGCCTGAAAAAAACTCAAGCGCGGTTAGTTGTGGCGAGAACTGCAGAATGTTGTGCATGTACTGGCTTTCAGATAGTTGTTATTTGGCATCTAATGGTACTTGTTTGTGAGGACATCCGCTTACATACGGATGAGATTCCCTCGATACCGTGCCATCAATTGACATTTTATTCAGAATGCGAATAGCAGGTGGTGTGGGCGGCACGGAAGCGGCAGTTCTCGCGCATGCGGCAGATATTGCAGGTGGGGCGGCTTTGGGCGTCGTGGACCTCGCCATCGAACAGGCCGATCACCGCGGTCACGCTTTTGGTGGGCATGAGCAGGCTGGTGGGCGTGACGGTCAGGCCGATAAGCCGCGTGGCGTTGAGCGCATTGACGATCGAGCGCTGGGCCGAGAGCGGGCAGTCGCCGTAGCCGGGGCTAAAGCGCCAGTTGCCGGCGAGCCCATGAACGGCGGCGTCCGTCTTGACCTGCTGGTCCATTTGCTCAACGGCGGCTTCCACGTAAGCGGAGCACGCGGCGTCGAGCACGGCGCCCTCCAGGGGATGTTGGGCTCCCGTGGTGCGCAGGCGACGCTCGGCGTCCATGCCGAGGGTGCATGCCATGAGCGCGGCAAAGCGGGCGTCTTTGAGATGTCGATAGATATCACGACCGCGCAGCTCAACGTTGGTGCCGACCAGACGGATGCAAGGCTTGCCCTGCTCGTCCACGCCCGTGGCATCGATGGCAAATACGCGGCGCACGCCACGGGGCTCAATGTCCAATTCCAGACGCTCGACCACAAGCTCAATACGCTGCGACAGCTCGGGCTCAATCTGCTGGCCGCCGTAACCCAGATACCGCAGCATCTCGGCACGGTCGACACGGGGATGGTGCGCAGCATCGACACGGTAAAGCGCCGGCGACGCAAGGTCGGCCGGCACTTCGACAGCGGTTGTATCGATGTGCGGTTTTTCCATTACCCCAGGCGCTCCATAATGGTCGCGGCGATCGCAGGACGGTTCATAGTGTACAGGTGCAGGCCGTCGGCGCCGTGCTCCTTGAGGTCGCAAAGCTGGCGGGCGGCATAATCTACACCGGCTGCCTGCAGGCTCTCGGGGTCATTCTCGTACTTGGCGAGAATCTTGATGACGGGGGAGGGCAGCGACGCGCCGCACATAAAGACCATGCGGCTGATCTGCGACTTGCCCATAAACGGCATGATGCCCGCGGTAATGGGCACGGTGATGCCGGCCTTGTCGGCAAGCTCGCGAAAACGGTAGAAGCACTCGTTATCAAAGAAGAGCTGCGTCACAAAGAAGCTCGCGCCGGCGTCCTGCTTTTGCTTGAGGTGTTCGACCGAGAGGTTGAGATCCTCACAGGCAATGTGGCCCTCGGGGTAGGCTGCGGCGCCCACGCAAAAGCCGGCGTCGACGAGCTCGGGGATGAGGTCACGGGCGTAGGCGTAGTCGGAGGCGGGCTTGTCGTCCTCGGTCGCGCCGGCAGGGAGATCGCCACGCAGGGCCAGAATGTTTTCAACGCCGGCGGTGCGATACTCGTCGATCTTGGCGGCGATGTCGGCGTGGGTGCGGCCCACGCAGGTGAGGTGTGCCACAGAGGGCGTGTCGAATTCGCTCGAAATCATATGCGCGATGGGGGCGGTGGTGGCGCCGTTGCCCGAGCCGCCGGCCGAGCAGGTGACCGAGACAAAGCTCGGCGAAAGCTTGCACAGATTGCCTGCCACTTCGCGAGCCGTGTCGAGGGTGAGCTCGCCCTTGGGCGGGAACATCTCAAACGAAACGGGCGCGGTGCCCTGGGATGCTGCCTGCTTAAAAACCTCGTCGACGCGCATATCGTGCTCCTCTAGATACGTAATAGTGTGATGTGCTGTAAGGATTCTACAGCACCACTGTGTCACGGTGGAGTTTCACTCGTTATTCGGGGATACCAATCAAAGATGCCTTGCTATCGGCTTTCTCTATAACAGAGCGGCTAATCTAGGCACGGACTATAAAGACTGGTATCTGATGCAAAATACCAGTTAATAGAGCTCCATCCCAAATTGTCTACCCTTAAACCATGGGGAGAGGTCTGCAATTTATGCAGTTGATTGGCTGTTGAGGGTGGCAACGCCGCCTCGATAGGGTAACCTCATTGATTGGTTTCGCGACAGCAACATAACGGTAATGTCGCGGAAACACGGCGAGTCTAAGCTATGGCTCGTTCGTTAGTAATCAACACCGCTTCTCACGCGGTGCCGATACGAAGGGAGTTCCGTATGGCCGAACTTACTGACCGCTTCGGGACCATGGTGTTCTCTGAGGAAGTCATGAAGGACTACCTCCCCAAGGACATTTGGAAGCGCCTTGCTGCAACCCTCGAGGGCGGTGAGCCGCTCGACCTGGATGTGGCCAACGCCGTTGCCCATGCCATGAAGGTCTGGGCCATCTCCAAGGGTGCGACGCACTATGCGCACTGGTTCCAGCCGCTTTCGGGCATTACTTCCGAGAAGCACGACAGCTTCCTGGAGCCCAACCACGACGGCACCGCCATTACCAAGTTTACGGGCAAGAACCTTATCCAGGGCGAGCCCGATGCCTCGAGCTTCCCCAACGGCGGCCTGCGTGCTACCTTCGAGGCCCGTGGCTACACCGCTTGGGACCCCACTAGCCCCGCCTTTATCAAGGACGATGTCCTGTGCATCCCCACGGCTTTCTGCTCCTACACGGGCGAGGCCCTGGACAAGAAGACCCCGCTGCTGCGTTCCATGACCGCGCTCTCGCGTGAGTCTAAGCGCGTTTTGGCGCTGTTCGGTAAGACCCCCAAGAAGGTCGTTCCTTCCGTGGGTGACGAGCAGGAGTACTTCCTGATCAAGAAGGACGCTTACCGCAAGCGCAAGGACCTGGTCATTACCGGCCGCACCCTCTTTGGCGCCGCTCCCTGCAAGGGCCAGGAGCTCGAGGAGCACTACTTTGGCGCTATCCGCCCCACCGTCTCGGCCTATATGAAGGATCTGGACGATGAGCTGTGGGCGCTTGGCATTCCCGCCAAGACCAAGCACAACGAGGTTGCTCCCTGCCAGCATGAGCTTGCCCCCGTCTATGGCGAAGTCAACGAGGCCATCGACCAGAATCTGGTCATGATGGAGAAGATGAAGCTCATCGCCTCCCGCCACGACTTGGTCTGTCTGCTGCACGAGAAGCCCTTTGAGGGCATCAATGGTTCGGGCAAGCACAACAACTGGTCGCTTGGCACCGAGTCCGAGAATCTGCTCGATCCGGGCGACACCCCGCTCGACAACCTGCAGTTCATCGTCTTCCTCACCGCGGTGATCGAGGCCGTCGATAACTATCAGGAGCTCCTGCGTGCCTCCGTTGCCTCGGCCGGTAACGACCATCGTCTGGGCGCCAACGAGGCTCCTCCGGCGATTATGTCCATCTTCCTGGGCGACCAGCTTACCGAGGTCGTCGAGAAGATCATCGATGGCAAGGCTTCCGTCCATGCCACGCGCGGCGTGCTCGACTTGGGCGCCGATACTCTGCCCAAGCTGATGCAGGACAACACCGACCGCAACCGCACCTCCCCGTTCGCCTTCACCGGCAACAAGTTCGAGTTCCGTGCCTGCGGCTCCGAGCAGAACGTCTCCGACTCCAACCTGGTGCTCGATGCCGCCGTGGCCAAGTCGCTCAAGTCCTTCGCCGACGCGCTTGAGGGTACGCCCGAGGATGAGTTCCAGGATGCCGCGCTCGAGTACTGCAAGAAGGTGCTGACCGATCACCAGCGCATCCTGTTCTCCGGTGACGGCTACTCCGATGAGTGGCCCGTCGAGGCCGAGAAGCGCGGCCTTGCCAACAACAAGACCACGGCCGACGCCCTGCCCGCCTTTGTTTCCGATAAGGCCATTGCGCTCTTTGAGGAGACGGGCGTCCTGACCAAGGCCGAGGCCCAGTGCCGCTACGATTGCAAGCTCGAGAAGTACAACAAGCTCATGAACATCGAGGCCACCACGATGGTGCGC
>CABUHP010000108.1 GCA_902491415.1 uncultured Collinsella sp. | reverse complement strand
CGCCAAAGGCGCGCATGCCCTTTTTGATGTGCACGATGTTGGCGGGAATGGCGATGCGGCCGTCGGCCACGCGCTCGCGGATGTACTCGGGGTCGCGATGCTCGCGCTCGGCGACCTCCTTCATCTGCGGTGTGATCTGCCCGGCGCGGGCGAAGTCGATTTGCGTGACGAGCTTGGGCTCGGTCTGTGTGCTCATTGGCACGGCTCCCTTCGTTGGCATTACCCATATCAGGTTTGCGGGTCAGGGCGGGCGCGCCCAATCTCAGCCTGCCGTCTTGTCCTGCAAGCTCCCCGTTTATGTGGTGGGCTCAAGTATAGCCTGAATGGGTACGATTGGGCCAACAAGCGTGCCTGTGAGGAGGCGAACATGGAAGACAAGCATCTATATCGAGAGACACAATGGGATGTATCGGCCGAGGAAAGCCGTGCGCACCATGGCCTTGTCGCGATCGGTTTTGCGGTGCTTGCCGTGCTGGTGATTGCCTTTTGTATCTGGACGTTTGGTGGTCGCGGCGGCGCTGCATGGGAGTTCGAGGCTGATGATAGCCTACCGATTATGACGGTGAGGAGTACTGGCGGTAATGCCAATACGCTCGCCGTTCCGGGCGATTATTGGTACCCGTGCGATGAGTTTGTGCAGTTGCAGCTGAGTGGTGGGTCTATTCCTGGTGAGGAAATCGAACGCGTGACGTATGATGCGACGTTCAAAACGTTGACGGTGAAGCTCAAAGATCAAGGGGATGTGCCCACGACGATGGATATCGCGCTGACGGAATGGCGCCTGGAGCCCCCGTCGGGTGTTGCGGTGTCCGAGGTCGAGCACGTCAAGATTGTCTATCAGGACGGTTCGACAAACGGGATTGCAAAGGCCGACGGTCTAGCAGAATAGGTGTCGAGCCTAGCAGCCAATTCATAAAAGTTGCGGTGGAATAGTTCCTGATTGTGCGAAAAAGGCTCAAATAGGAATTATTCCACCGCAAGTTATATAGAGAAGGCTGAGCGGGTCAGTGTTGGGTGCCGGCTCTAGAGCATCTGTTCGTTGATGAACATGAGGGTGCCTAGGTATGAGAGCTCGGGGACGTGGCGATAGCCGATGTTGAATGCGGTAAGTTCGCTTGCATCCTCGAGCTTGTTTTCTGCCATCCACCGCACCATGGAGCCGCGCGCCTTTTTGCTGGCGGTCGACCGTTGGATGGGCTTCCCGTTGCGGATGCCCTCGCCAAAGAGGCATGTGACGGCCGTGGCGTCGCCCGCGAGGTGGGGCAGAACGGCTTTGGCATACTCTACGCTGGCGAGGTTGACGATCGTGGTGTTTGAACCTGCCGGGGCGATAACCCGCGCGAGCTTGTCGCTCCAAAACGCGTAGAGGTCTCGGGCATCGTCAACGGCGAGCTTCGCACCCATCTCCAGCCGATACGGTTCGACGGCATGAAAGGGGCGTACGCATCCGTAAAGGCCCGAGAGGATCCACAGATGGTCTTGCAGCCATGCGAGCTGCGCGGCATCCATCACCTCGGGTGCCATGCTCTGGTATTGAATGCCGTGATAGGACATGACGGCGGGGGAGGTATTGCGGGCGATATCGGGATTGTCGAGGTCGCCGTTTTCCAAGATGGGCTCGAACTCATGCAGGGTGTTGAGGCAAGGTCCCAGCAGTTTGTCACTCACGTTCCACAGCGCCTGCAGGCCGCCGCTGCCTTCATTCCGCTCGATATCTAGCAGTGCGCGGTGGAGGCGAGCCGTCTCGCGCACAAAGGGTGGGATGCCCAGGACTTCAAAAGCATCTTGGGCCGCGCGCATCTGCTTGGCGGGCGAAATGATGACCTGCAGCATGGGCTCTCCTCTGCCAAAAAAGTTGCGGTGGAATACGGTCTGTTTTGGCCGTTTATAGGCCAGTTTAGTCCGTATTTCACCGCAACTGATGAAGGGGCTGGTTAGGCGCGCTCGAGGAAGGCCTTGTAGCCGCGATAGGCCTCGTAGATATCGGCCTTGTTGGCGACCTCCCACAGGGCGTGCATGGACAGGACGGCAACGCCGGAGTCGATGACGTTCATGCCGTACTTGGCCATGATGTAGGCAATGGTGCCGCCGCCGCCCGCGTTGACGCGACCGAGCTCACAGGTCTGGAAGTCCACGCCGGCCTCGTCCATGATGTCGCGGACGAGGGCCACGTACTCGGCATCGGCGTCGTTGGAGCCGCCCTTGCCGCGGCTGCCCGTGTACTTGTTAAAGCACAGACCGCGACCCATAAAGGCGGCGTTCTTGGTCTCGAACTTGCCGGCATAGCCCGGGTCAAAGCCGGCGGACACGTCGGAGGAGAGCATGCGGCTGCGGGCGAGCGCGCGGCGCAGGGCCAGCGGGCTATTCTCGCCGGCGAGCGTCATGATCTCGGCGACGGTGTTCTCGAAGAAGCGGCTCGTCATGCCGGTGGCACCCACGGAGCCGATCTCCTCCTTGTCGACGATGAGCGTGATGCTCGTGCGCTCCACGTTGGCGACGTCGATTTGGGCAAGCATGGAGGGGTAGGCACAGACGCGGTCGTCATGGCCATAGCCCAGAATCATGGAGCGGTCGAGGCCCATGTCGCGGGCGGGGCCGGCGGGCACGACCTCGATCTCGGCGGAGAGGAAGTCCTCCTCCTCGACGTCGTACTGCTCCTTGAGGATATCCAGGAACATCTGCTTGACGGGCTCCTTGGGGGCGTCCTTGTCGTCCTCATCGAACTTGACGGGGCGGCCGCCCACGATCACGTCGAGAATCTCGGCATCGACGGCGTCTTTGGCAGGCTTAGACATCTGCTCGCTCGAGAGATGGATCAGCAGGTCGGAGATGGTAAAGACCGGGTCGTCCGCCTTGTCGCCGATATTGATGTCGACGGTGGTACCGTCCTTTTTGCAGATGACGCCCACGAGTGCGAGCGGGGAGGCCACCCAGTGGTAGCTCTTGACGCCACCGTAGTAGTGCGTGTCGAGGTAGGCCATGTCGCCGGCCTCGAAGGCGGGGTTCTGCTTAAGGTCTAGGCGCGGCGAGTCCACGTGGGCGCCCAGGATGTTAAAGCCCTGCTCGAGCGGGGCGTTGCCCAGGTTGACGAGCATGAGGTCCTTGCCGTGATTGGCGGCGTACACCTTGTCGCCTGCCTTGAGCTCGCGGCCTTCGGCGATCACGGTCTCCAGGTCGACGTATCCCGCCTCCTCGGCCATCTTGATGCCGGTCTTGACGCACAGGCGCTCGGTCTTGTTCTCGCTCAAAAACTGCTTATAGCCGCGGCAAAGCTCCTCGAGCTCCTCGACTTGCTGTGGCGTGTACTTTTTCCATGCGCAGGGACGCTCCATGACGCAGGCTCCTTTCGGATCGATCGTGCTGGTTGATGTACCGTGAGCCATCGTATCACGCGCGGGCTCACGGTGGCGGGGGAGCTTGATGTGAGGTGGCCGCGGGGCGGGGAGCGTGTAAACTGGAGTGAGCAAACCGTGCCCAGCCCAAAGCGAGGTATTCAATATGTCTGACAAGCGCCGCACCTTTGCCGTTATCGACGGCAACTCGCTCATGCATCGCGCCTTCCACGCCGTGCCGCCGACCATGAACGCGCCGGACGGTCGCCCCACCAACGCGATCTTTGGCTTTCTGAACATGTTTCTTAAGATGATCGATGCCTTTAACCCCGACGGTGTGGTCGTGGCGTTTGACAAGGGCAAACCGCGCGTGCGCATGGAGATGCTGCCGCAGTATAAGGCGCAACGCCCGCCCATGGACCCCGATCTGCATGCGCAGTTCCCTATGATTAAGGAGCTGCTCGGTGCGCTCAACGTGCCGATTCTGCAGTCCGAGGGCTGGGAAGGCGACGATATCCTGGGAACCATGGCGCGCCTGGGTGAAGAGGCCGGCTGCGACATGCTACTGGTGACCGGCGACCGTGACATGTATCAGCTCGTGACCGAGCACGTCAACGTGGTCTCGACCCGCAAGGGCCTGTCCGACGTGGCGATTATGACGCCCGAGAGCGTGGACGACCTGTATCACGGCATCACGCCGGCGCTCGTGCCCGATTTTTACGGTCTGAAGGGCGATACGTCGGACAACATACCCGGCGTACCGGGCATCGGCCCCAAAAAGGCAAGCGCGCTCATCGCACAGTACGGCAGCTTGGACGAGGTCATCGCGCATGCCGACGAGGTCAAGGGCAAGATGGGCGAGAACCTGCGTGCACACATCGATGACGCACTACTGAGCCGCAAGGTTGCGACAATTCGCACCGATGCGCCCGTCGAGCTCGACTTTGAGGCGACGTCCTTCCCGGCGTTTTCTGCCGACGAAGTGTCCGCGGCGCTGGGTACGCTTGGTATCACCGCCATGCAGAACCGTTTCTTGGCGCTGATCGGCGGCGAGGGCGGGGCTGCTGCCGCTGCTAGAACGTTTGAGATGCCCACGATTGAGCGCACCGCTGCCGGCGATGCCGAGGCGCTTGCTGACGTGGCGTCCGAGGTTTCGCGTGCGATCGAGGCGGGCGAGTGGGTCGCCGCCGTGGTGGACGATGATAAGGAAGAGGGCGCGCTCTTTGGACTGACGCGCACGCTGTGGTTGGCGACGTCCAAGGGCCTCTTCGCGCTCGAGGAGGGCGACAGCTGCGCGGCGGCTGAGGTTGAGGGCTTCAACTTCGTCCACGGCGTGATTGCTGGCGTGCTCGCGCGTCTGTTTATGGAGGGTCGCGTGGCGAGCCCGGATATGAAGGTGCTGTTGCACGAGCTTTCGCCCATCGATTCTTCTGAGCCCGAGCTCATGGATCCGCTGTCCGCTGATTCCACACGCATCTTCGATACCGTGGTTGCCGCCTACCTGTTGGACTCCGACCGCTCCGAGTTCGATGAGGCATATCTTGCCGATACGTATCTGCGGATGGCGCTGCCTGCGGCGCGCGGTGCAGAGGATGCCGGTGAGGACGCTCCGGCGCCCGCCGCTCGCACGGCGGCCTTGACGCTGGCGCTGGTCGCACCGCTGCGCGATCGCATGGCCCGTGAGAACGCCGCCAACGTGTTCGACGGTATCGAGATGCCGCTTGTGCCGGTGCTTGCCAAGATGGAGCGCGCGGGCATGCTCGTGGATCCCGATCGGCTGCGCAGCCTGTCCGAGGGCCTGGCGACCCAGATTACCGAGGTTGAGCGCAGTATTCGCGACCTGGCGGGTGACGAGACCTTTAACATCGGCAGTCCCATGCAGCTGTCGCACGTGCTCTTTGATGTGATGGGGCTTCCGACCAAGGGCCTCAAGAAGACTAAGCGCGGCTATTATTCGACCAACGCCAAGGTGCTGAGCGACCTTGCGCGTGACCACGAAATCGTGCGCCTGATTTTGGACTGGCGTGAGAAGTCCAAAATCAAGTCCACCTATCTGGACACGCTGGGCCCGCTGCGCCGTGGTGACGGTCGTGTGCACACCACGTACAACCAGACCATCACCGCGACGGGGCGTCTGTCCTCGAGCGACCCGAACCTGCAGAACATCCCGACGCGCTCGGAGCTGGGTCGTACCGTCAAGACGGCGTTTTCGGCAGGCGAGGGAAGCGTCTTTTTGGCGGTGGACTACTCGCAGATCGAGCTGCGTCTGCTGGCACATCTCTCGGGTGACGAGCACTTGGTGCGCGCCTTTAACGAGGGCGAGGACTTCCATGCCGAGACGGCGGCGCGCGTGTTTGGTGTGCCGGTGTCCGAGGTAACGCCCGACCTGCGCAGTCGCGCCAAGGCCGTGAACTTTGGCATCGTGTATGGCCAGCAGGCCTACGGCCTGTCGCAGTCGCTGCATATCTCGATGGCCGAGGCACGCGACATGATCGACCGCTACTACGAGGCCTACCCGGGCGTGCGCACGTTCCTCGACAACGTGGTGGCGCGCGCCAAGCAGACGGGCTACGCCGAGACCATGTATGGCCGCAGACGCCATATTCCCGAGCTCAAGGCCAAAAACCCGCAACTCCGCGGCTTTGGCGAGCGCACGGCCATGAACCACCCCATGCAGGGAACCGCAGCAGACATTATCAAGATCGCGATGGCCCGCGTAAGCCGCCGCTTGGAAGAAGAGGGCTTTGCCGCCCACATGATTCTGCAGGTACACGACGAACTGGACTTTGAGTGCCCCGTCGACGAAGTCGAGCGCCTCACCGCCATGGTCCGCGACGTCATGGAGCACGTAGTAGACCT
>CABUHP010000107.1 GCA_902491415.1 uncultured Collinsella sp. | reverse complement strand
CGTGGCCGCTATCACCCCGCGCGTGCAGGAGCTGCGTGTGATCAACACCATCTGCGCCGCCACGAGTGAGCGTCAACAGGCAGCAGCCACACTTGCCAACCGCTGCGACTGCATGGTAGTCGTGGGCGGCAAAAACTCGGGCAACACCCGCCGCCTGGCGCAGATTTGCGCAGACGCCTGCGAGCGCACGCATCACATCGAGGAAGCTTCCGAGCTCCAGGCCGCGTGGTTTACCGACGCCCACCACATCGGCATCACCGCCGGAGCCTCCACCCCGCAAGAACACATCGAACGAGCCGTCGCTCGCATCAAGGAGCTTTACCACTAATCATGGACCAGACCGTACCCGCATACGCCGCCGAGGTGGCCGATTACGGGCGCAGCCGCGACCCCGAGCCGGGTGAGGGCGCGCTCGTAAAGAACGTGCGTCCCGAATCGCCCGCGTGGGATGTGGGTATCGAGCCGGGCATGCGCGTGCTCACGGTCAACGGTGAGCAGCTGACCGATATGATCGTGTGGCTCTGGGAGGCCGACGACGACACCGTCGAGCTGGAGGTATTCGACCCGCGCGACGGTACCGTCACCCCCGTCGAGCTCGACCGCTTTCCCGGCGAGGATTGGGGTTTGGAGTTCGATGGTCCCATCTTCGACGGCATGCGTACCTGCGTAAACGCCTGCGTGTTCTGCTTTATGACCATGCTGCCCAAGGGCGGCCGCTCAACGCTCTATATTCGCGACGACGACTACCGCCTGAGCTTTTTGCAGGGCAACTTCGTCACGCTCACGAACCTCACCGACGAGGACGTGCAAAACGTCATCGCCCGCAACATGAGCCCCATGAACGTATCGGTCCATGCCGTGAGCCCCGACGTCCGCCGTCGTATGATGGGCCGCAACGCCCAGCGCGGCATGGACGTACTCGAGGCCATCATGGCCGCCGGCATCGAGATCCACGCCCAGATCGTACTGTGCCCTGGCATGAACGACGGCGAAGAGCTGGAAAAGACCCTGCGCTTTTGCGAGGAGCACGAGCAAATCACAAGCCTGGGCATTGTGCCGCTCGGTTTTACCAAGCATCAGAACCGTTTTAGCTGGTCCTACAGCGACAAGCCCGAGCTAGCGCGCGAGACCATTGCCATGATCCGTCCCTACCAGGATCGTGCCTACGAACGCTTTGGCCGCCACACCTTCCAGATGAGCGACGAGTTCTATCTGGACGCCGGCATCGATCCTCCCGAGGCAGACTTTTACGACGGGTACCCGCAGTACTACGACGGCATTGGCATGATCCGCTCGTATCTGGACGAGACCGACGACGTGCTGGCTACCGACGCCGAGCGTCTGGCCCGCGTCCGCGAGGCCGTCGCCGCCCGCAACCAGCGGCTTCTGTGCCTCTCCGGCGCCAGCGCTCGCGACACCGTGGCGCGCTTTGTGGAGTCGCCGCACGGCCTTGCCGGTACCGTCACGGCCATCAAAAACCACTACTTTGGTGGCAACGTAGACGTGACCGGCCTCATCGTCGCCTGCGACATCTTGGAGCAGCTGCCGCAGGACCTGTCGGGGGTTATGCTCTTTGTGCCTAAGCTCATGTTCAACGCCGACGGTATGACCCTTGACGAGTATCATCGTGACGAATTACTCGCAAACCTTACCGGTCGCGGCGCCGAGGTTCATGTGGTATCGACCATGCCACATGAGCTGCTCGATACCCTGGAGCACATCCTTGGCATAACGCCCGCCAATTCAACTATTCCCGCTGACCCTACCCATTAAAGGAGAGCAGATGAAACCTATCGTCGCCGTCGTCGGACGCCCCAACGTGGGCAAGTCCACGCTCGTTAACCGCCTGGCCCAGACCTCGGACGCCATCGTCCACGAGTCCCGCGGCGTCACGCGCGACCGCTCGTACCACACGGCCGATTGGAACGGCCGCGAGTTCACCATCGTCGACACGGGCGGCATCGAGCCGCTCAAGAGCGATGACGTCTTTGCCACATCCATCCGTGACCAGGCGCTCGCCGCCGCCGAGGAAGCCGCCGTCATCCTGTTTGTGGTCGATGGCCGCACCGGCGTCACCGAGGAGGACGAGTCGGTCGCCCGCATGCTCAAGCGGTGCGACAAGCCGGTTTTTCTGCTGGTGAACAAGCTCGACAATCCCGATCGCGAGAACGACAGCATCTGGGAGTTCTATTCGCTCGGCATCGGTGAGCCCACGCCGCTCTCGGCCCTGCACGGCCATGGCACGGGCGACCTGCTCGACGACATCGTGGCCCTGTTGCCCGAGGAGGAGGACGAGGTCGCCGACGAGTTCCCCGATGCGCTGAACGTGGCCATCATCGGCCGCCCCAACGCCGGTAAGTCCTCGCTGTTCAACCGCATCCTGGGCGCCGACCGCTCCATCGTGTCCAACATTGCCGGCACCACGCGCGACGCCATCGACACGGTCGTCGAGCGCAACGGCAAGCACTACCGCATGGTCGACACCGCGGGCATTCGCAAGAAGAGCACCGTGTACGAGAACATCGAGTACTACTCTATGGTTCGCGGCCTGCGCGCCATCGACCGCGCCGACGTGGCGCTGCTCGTCGTCGACGCCTCCGTGGGCGTCACCGAGCAGGACCAGAAGGTCATGGGTCTTGCCATCGAGCGCGGCTGCGCCATCGTTGTGCTGCTCAACAAGTGGGATCTGCTCGACGACGACCGTAAGCGCGAGGCCTGCATGGAAACCATCGACCGCCGTCTGGGCGTCATGGCTCCCTGGGCCCAGTACCTGCGCATCTCTGCCCTGACCGGCCGCAGCGTCGAGAAGATCTGGGCAATGGTCGACGCCGCCGAAAAGACGCGCTCGCAAAAGATCAGCACCTCGCGCCTCAACACGTTCCTCACCGACCTGCGCGAGTTCGGTCATACCGTGGTGGACGGCAAGCGCCGCCTGCGTATGCACTACGTGACCCAGACGGGCGTCAACCCGCCGACGTTCACGTTCTTCGTCAACCACAGCGACCTGGTCAACGACACCTACCAGCGCTACGTGGAGAACCGCATGCGCTCGACCTTCGACTTTGCCGGCACGCCCATTCGACTCTTCTTTAGGAAGAAGGAGCAAAAGGATGCATAATCCGATTCTTCTGACCGCCATCTGCGCCGTGGTCTCGTTCTTTATCGGGGCGATTCCGTTTGGTCTGATCCTGGGCCGCGTGTTCAACCACACGGACATTCGTAAGGCGGGCTCCGGCAACATCGGCACCACCAACGCCCTGCGCGTGGCCGGCCCCAAGGTGGCCGCGCTCACGCTGCTGCTCGACTGCCTTAAGGGCGCCATCTGCGTCCTTATCGCGCGTCCGCTCATTGCCGACTTGGGCTATGGCTTCCCCGTGAGCATTATGGCCCCCGGTGCCGCCGGCGACTGGATGCTCGGCGTCATTTGCCTGGCAGCCGTGTGGGGCCATATCTTCTCGCCCTACCTCAACTTCCATGGCGGCAAGGGCATCGCGGTTGGTCTGGGCGTCATCCTCGCCTGGTACTGGCCCATCGGACTTTCGCTGCTGGGCATGTTTATCGTGGCCGTCGCCATCACCAAGTTTGTGTCGGTGGGCTCGCTTGCCGCGGCCATCGGTCTTCCCATTGCTGCCTGCGCGGTCTTTCCGTACAGCAGCCTCGGACTTAAGTTTTGCATGGCGCTGATCGGCATTACTGTGGTGTGGGCCCATCGTGCGAACATCAAAAAGCTCATGACCGGTAAGGAGTCCAAGCTCTCGTTTACCAAGCGCGTCACCGAGCCCGACGATAAGTAGGAGAGAGTCATGAATGTTGCGCTGATTGGCTCTGGCTCCTGGGGAACCGCCGTCGCCGGCCTTGCCGCCGCGCGAGCCGAGCGCGTGACCATGTGGGCCCATAGCGAGCAGACGGCCGCCGGCATCAATGGCGAACACCGCAACCCCCGCTACCTTGTGGACTACGTGCTGCCCGGAAACGTCGTCGCCACGACCGAGCTCGTGCAGGCGCTCGACGGCGCCGAGGCCATCATCTTTGCCGTTCCTTCGACGCACCTTCGCAGCGTGTGCCACCAGGCCGCGCCCTTTATCGCCGCCGATACCCCAGTGCTCTGCCTCACCAAGGGCATCGAGCCCGAGTCCGGCCTGCTTATGAGCGAGGTCATCGCCAGCGAGATCGGCAACGAGTCGCGCGTGGCGGCGCTCTCGGGCCCCAACCATGCTGAGGAAATCTGCCGCGGCGGACTTTCTGCCGCCGTCATCGCAAGCAAAGATCCGCAGATAGGGGAGACCTTTAGGGAACTGCTCCTGTCCACGGCCTTCCGCATCTATCTGTCGCAAGACATGACCGGTGTCGAGGTCTGCGGCGCCATGAAAAACGTCATCGCCATCGTATGTGGCATCTCCGCCGGCACCGGTGCGGGCGACAATACGCTCGCCCTTATCATGACGCGCGGCCTGGCCGAGATCAGCCGTCTGGTGCATGCCCGCGGCGGGCAGGCTATGACCTGCATGGGGCTTGCCGGCATGGGCGACCTCATTGCCACCTGCACCTCGGAGCATTCGCGCAACCGCACCTTTGGCTACGAGTTCGCTCATGGCGTATCGCTCGACGAGTATCAGACGCGCACGCATATGGTGGTTGAGGGCGCCGTCGCGGCCCGCAGCGTCAGCGAGCTTGCCCGTTCACTGGGCGTAGACATTCCGCTCACCTTTGCCGTGGAGCAAACGCTCTACAACGGTGTTACTTTAGATAGGGCGCTCGAGATTCTTACCGATCGCGTCCCTTCTCAAGAGTTCTACGGACTCACCGACTAGCGCAGAAAGGCTTCTACCATGGGTTCCATCAAAATCGCTCCGTCCGTCCTTTCGGCCGACATGGCCAACCTCAAGGGCGAACTCGACAAGATCGCCGGTGCCGACTACGTGCACTTCGACGTTATGGACGGTCACTTTACCGGCAACCTCACCTTTGGCGTTGACATCCTCAAGGCCGTCAAGCGCTCCACCGATGTACCGGTCGACGCGCACCTGATGGTGTCGAACCCCGACGAAACGGTCGATTGGTACGCCGACGCCGGTGCCGATATGATCACCGTGCACTACGAGGCCTCCACGCACCTGCACCGCACGCTCACGCATCTGCAGCAGCGCGGCGTCAAGGCCGGTGTGGTGCTCAACCCCGCCACCCCCGTGTGCGTTCTCGAGAGCATCATCGACGTCGTCGATATGGTGCTGCTAATGAGCGTGAACCCCGGCTTTGGCGGCCAGAGCTTTATCCCGGGCACCATCGCTAAGCTCCACGAGCTCAAGGCGATGTGCGAGCGTCACGGCGTTTCGCCCCTCATCGAGGTCGACGGCGGCATCTCTTCCAAGAACATTGCCGAGGTCGTCAAGGCCGGCGCCAACGTGCTCGTTGCCGGCTCCGCCGTATTTAAGTCCGAAGATCCCGCCGCCGAGGTTGCGCTGCTGCAGAAGCTGGGCAACGAGGCCGCACAGGAGGCATAAACCCTTATGACCGCAGGTCAAAACCGCATACCCGTGAATCTTGACTTCGCCGCCTCGACGCCTATGCGCGCCGAGGCGCTCCTTGCGCAGCGCGAGTACGACGACAGCGAGCTTGCCGGCGTCAACCCCAACTCGCTGCATTCGCTCGGCCGCAAGGCTGCCGCGCGTCTGGAGGTTGCACGTCGCGAGATCGCCCGCAGCTTTGGCGCGCGCGTCCGCCCGTCCGAGATTGTACTGACCAACGGCGGCACCGAAGCCAACCAGCTGGCGCTGCTCGGTCTTGCCGAGGGCGCTCGTCAGCGCGATCGCAAGCGCGATCGTGTAATCGTTTCGGCCATCGAGCACGATTCGATTCTGGACAACCTGCCGTTGCTGCGTGCCGCCGGCTTTACCGTCGACCTGGTGCAGCCCTGCCGCATGGGCTACATTGAGCCTGCCACGCTTGTCGAGCTGCTAGGCGACGACGTGGCGCTCGTGAGCATCATGGTTGCCAACAACGAGACCGGCGTGGTGCAGCCCATCCGCGAGCTTGCCGCGGCCACGCATACCGTTGGCGCCCTGTTCCACACCGATGCCATCCAGGGGTATCTGCATATTCCGCTCGATGTCACCGAGCTGGGCGTCGACGCCATGTCCGTCGCAGCCCACAAGATTGGCGGTCCCGTGGCATCTGGCGCACTCTACCTTAAGAGCCGCACGCCGCTGCGCCCGCGCATCTTTGGCGGC
>CABUHP010000106.1 GCA_902491415.1 uncultured Collinsella sp. | reverse complement strand
TAACGCGTTTTATCAAATATGGCATTTATCTGCGGTAATGTTCTATTTCACCGCTGAGGGTGACATTTCATGCCGCCTGCCGAACTGCGTGAAGACCTAACAACTTTTTAGGTCAGTGTTGTGCGTGTAGCAATTTCGCCCGGCCTCGCCTCCGGGCTGCCGCATGAGAGGGGATCTTATGGCACGACTGCACGTAATGGAACGCAGCCACGCTCAGGCCGTCATGGACGACCTGCACGATGCGCTTGGACGCCGTCTGGCGGTGAGCTCGCTCGCCCCGTGCCCCGTCGAGTTTACGGCGGCGCTCGTCAACCTGTGCTCCACCCAGAGCTGCGGCAAGTGCACGCCCTGCCGCGTGGGCCTGAGCGCGCTGAGCGACCTGCTCGCCGATGTGCTCGAGGGCCGCGCCGACGAGTCCACGCTCAATCTGATCGAGCGCACCGCCCGCACCATCTACCTCTCGAGCGACTGCGCCATCGGCTACGAGGCCGGCGCCATGGCACTCACGGCCATTCGCGGCTTCCGCGACGATTTTGAGCATCACGTCCGCGAGCACTCCTGCGGCTTTGACCGCGAGGCCCGCGTCCCGTGCGTCTCGGGCTGCCCGGCGCACGTCGACATTCCCGGTTACATTTCGCTGGTCGAGGCCGGCCGCTATGCCGATGCCGTCAAGGTCATCCGCAAGAACAACCCGCTGCCGCTCGTTTGCGGCCTGGTGTGCGAGCATCCCTGCGAGATGCACTGCCGTCGTGGCATGGTCGACGATCCCATGAACATCCTCGCCCTCAAGCGTTTTGCCGTTGAGCACAGCGACCTCAACGATTACAAGCCGCATGTAGTGGACAACACCGGTAAGCGCGTCGCCGTGATCGGCGGCGGCCCGGCCGGCCTTTCCTGTGCCTACTACCTGGCCGTGATGGGCCATAAGGTGACCATCTTTGAGCAGCGCCACCACCTGGGCGGCATGCTGCGCTATGGCATTCCCAGCTACCGTCTGCCGCGCGAGCGCCTGCAGGCCGAGATCGACTGGATCTTGAGCGCCGGCATCGACGTGGAACTCGACCACTCCGTCAATGGCGAGGAGCTTGCCCGCCTGCGCGACGAGTTCGATGCCGTTTATCTGGCCATTGGCGCCCACAGCGATAAGAAGCTCGGCTTTCCGGGCGAAGAGGCGCCCGGCGTGGAGTCGGCCGTCAAGATGCTGCGCGCCATCGGCGACGACGAGCTGCCCGACCTGAGCGGTCAGCGCGTGTGCGTCATCGGTGGCGGCAACGTGGCCATGGACGTGGCGCGCTCTGCCGTGCGCTGCGGTGCCGAAAAGGTGAGCATCGTCTACCGCCGTCGCATCTGCGACATGACGGCCCAGGATGCCGAGATTGCCGGTGCCCAGGCCGAGGGCTGCGAGGTTCTGGAGCTCACCGCACCGCTCGCTATTGAGACGGGCGAGGAAGGTCGCGTGAGTGGCCTGCGCGTGCAGCCGCAGATTATCGGCGAGCCCCGTCGTGGGCGTCCGGCCCCGCGTGCCGCCGCCACGCCCGAGCGCGTCATTCCCTGCGAGCGCGTGTTTGTGGCCATTGGTCAGGACATCGACTCCAAGCCGTTTGAGGACATGGGCATCGCCTGTAAGTGGGGCTGCGTGGTCACCGATTCGGATGGCGCCGTGCCTAACTTTGATGGCCTCTTTAGCGGCGGCGACTGCCAGACCGGTCCCGCCACCGTCATCCGGGCCATCAACGCCGGCCGCGTTGCTTCGGCAAATATCGATCGCTATCTGGGCTTTGACCACAAGATCAAGCTCGACGTTGAGCTGCCGACCGTGCAGTTTAAGGGCAAGCACGAGTGCGGCCGCTGCGAGCTGGGCGAGCGCGAGGCCGGCGAGCGCATCCACGATTGGAATCTGGTCGAGCAGGGCCTTACCGAGGAGGAGGCACGCCAGGAGGCAAGCCGCTGCCTGCGTTGCGACCACTTTGGCTTTGGCGCGTTCCGCGGAGGGAGGAACCTGGAATGGTAGGGCTCAACAAAACCACTGTCAGCGACAACACCGAAAGCGGAGCACTCAACATGGTCAAGCTCACTATCGATAATTGCGAGGTCGTGGTGCCCGAGCACACCACGATCCTGGACGCGGCCAAGTCCGTCGGTATCCAGATTCCCACCCTGTGCTACCTGCGCGATCTAAACGAGATCGGCGGCTGCCGCGTGTGCGTGGTCGAGGTTGAGGGCTGCGACCAGCTGGTTGCCGCCTGCAACAACTACGTGCTCGACGGCATGGTGGTCCGCACCAACAGCCCCAAAGCCCGCGAGGCGCGTCGCACCAACGTGCAACTGCTGCTGTCCCAGCACGACTCGCGCTGCACGAGCTGCGTGCGCAGTGGTAACTGCAACCTGCAGACCATCGCCAACGACCTGGGCATCTTCTATCTGCCGTACGAGCAGCACCTGGCGCGCGAGGGCTGGGACTTCGATTTCCCCATCATCCGCGATAACGACAAGTGCATTAAATGCATGCGCTGCATCAAGGTGTGCGAGAGCGTGCAGGGCCTAGGGATTTGGGACCTGACCAACCGCGCCACGCATACCGCCGTGGGTACCCGCGGGCGCGCGCCGATCGGCAAGACCGATTGCGTCGCGTGTGGTCAGTGCATCACGCATTGTCCGACGGGCGCCCTGCGCGAGCGTGACGATACCGAGACCGTGTTCGACGCCATCGCCGATCCCGACAAGATCGTGCTGGTGCAGATTGCGCCGGCCGTGCGTAGCGCCTGGGGAGAGGAACTCGGCATATCTCGCGAGGAGGCCACCGTTGAGCGCTTGGCCTGTGCGCTGCGCCGCGTTGGCTTTGAGTACGTGTTCGACACCGATTTCTCGGCCGACCTCACCATTATGGAGGAGGGCTCCGAGCTGCTCGAGCGCCTGGGTAAGGCCGCCAAGGGCGAGGGCGACAGCCGTGGCTGGCCCATGTTCACGAGCTGCTGCCCGGGCTGGGTGCGCTTTGTGAAGGCGCGTTACCCCGAGTTTGTCGACAGCCTGTCTACGTCAAAGTGCCCGCAGCAGATGTTTGGCGCCATCGCCAAGACCTACTACGCCAAGGTGCTGGGCGTGGAGCCCGAGCGTCTGTTTGTGGTGTCCGTGATGCCGTGCACGGCCAAGAAGGCCGAGTGCGCGCTGCCGAGCATGGTGGGCGAGGACGGCACGCCCGATGTGGACGTTGCGCTGACGGTGCGCGAGATGATACGTATGATCCGCGCGAACCACGTGAGCGTGGACACGTTGGTCGAGGAGCCGCTCGACACGCCGCTGGGCTTTGGCACGGGCGCGGGTGTGATCTTTGGCGCCACGGGCGGCGTGATGGAGGCCGCCGTGCGCTCGGCCTATTACCTGGTGACGGGCAAGAACCCCGATGCCGATTTCTTTACCGATGTGCGCGGGCTGGACGGCTGGAAGGAAGCCGTGGCCGATATCGATGGCACCGGGGTGCGCGTCGCCGTGGCGCACGGGCTGGGCAACGCCGCCCGTCTGCTCGACGCGATTCGCGACGGCCGTGCGAGCTATGACTTCGTTGAGGTCATGGCGTGCCCGGGCGGCTGCGTCGGTGGCGGCGGTCAGCCCATCCACGACGGCTGCGAGCTGGCAGCCGAGCGCGGTCAGGTGCTGTGGGGTCTGGATGCCGCTGCGGACATTCGCTTCTCGCACGAGAATCCCGATGTCCAGGCGTGCTACCGCGAGTTCTTGGGCGAGCCGCTCTCGCCGCTGGCCGAGGAGCTGCTGCATACCGACCATCACGCATGGACGATGCCTAACGAGGGGACGTGCTAGCGATGCGCGCGTTTGATTTTGAGATGTCGCGCCGGGGGTTTGCCTCGGCGCTCGCCGCGGGCGCCCTGTCGCTTGCGCTCGCGGGCTGTGGCGGCGGGGCTGCCGGTACCGGGTCCGCCGCGGGCTCGGCTGCCGGGTCTGCTGCTGACGGTGCCGCTGCCGAGCCGGTTGAGGTGCACGTCGCCTCGCTCAAGGGTCCGACGTCGATGGGTCTGGTGCAGTTTATGGACCGGGCGGCCGATGGTGAGACGGACAACGAGTTCGACTTTGCGATCAGCACTGCAGCCGATGAGATCGTGCCCAAGGTGATTCAGGGCGATGTCGATATCGCCCTGGTGCCTGCCAACGTGGCGAGCGTGCTCTACAACAAGACCGAGGGTGCGGTGCAGGTCATCGACATCAACACGCTGGGCGTGCTGAACGTTGTGACGGGCGACGCGAGTGTGGCCTCGTTTGGCGATCTGGCGGGCCATACCGTCTATATGACGGGCAAGGGCACCACGCCGGAGTACGTCATGAACTACCTGCTGGAGCGCGCAGGCCTGACCGGCCAGGTGACGCTCGAGTTTAAGAGCGAGCCCACCGAGGTGCTGTCGGCCCTGCTTGCCGACCCGTCCGCCGTGGGCGTGCTGCCGGAGCCGTTCAAGACCGCTGCCATCGCCAAGAGCGAAGGCAGGCTGTCGGCTCCGGTAAGCCTGACCGATGTGTGGGACGAGTTGGCAGGTGACACGGGTTCGCGCCTGCTGACGGGCGTGACCGTGGTGCGCCGCGCGTTTGCCGAGGAACATCCCGAGGCTGTGGCGGAGTTCTTGAGCTGCCATGCGGCGAGCGTTAAGGCTGTCAATGCGGCGCCGGCAGACTGGGCGCAGGCCGTGGTCGATGCCGGCATCGTGGACAACGCCAAGATCGCCGAGAAGGCGATTCCCGGGTGCATGCTCGTGTGCCAGACGGGCAAGGATATGAAGGCGGCACTTAGTGGGTATCTGCAGGTGCTGTCCGACGCGGACGCGAGCGCCGTGGGTGGTAAACTTCCGGCTGACGATTTCTACTACATGGAGTAGCCCGTGCGTGCGTTTGCTCGACACATGACAGAGCGTATGAAGGCGGTGGCGGCAGCAGGTGCCGTCGCCGCCTTTTGGCTTGCCGTGTGGGTCTTCGCGGCGGTGCTGGTGGCGCAGCCACTGATCTTGCCGGGGCCGGGTGCTGTTGCCTTGGCGCTGCTGCGCCTGGTGTGCGATGGCGGTACCTGGGCGATTTTGGTGGGCTCGGGCGCGCGGATACTGGGCGGGCTGGCGCTTGCCGCGGTGTGTGGTGGCGTGCTTGCCGGGATTTCGTCACGGTTGCGGGCGTTTGCGCGCCTGGTGGCTCCGGCACTTTCGTTTGTTAAGGCGACGCCGGTTGCCTGCGTGGTGGTCCTGCTGCTTATTTGGTTGGGATCGGCGCGCGTGAGCATCGCCGCGGTCTTTTTGATGGCGCTGCCGGGCGTGTATTTTTCGCTGGCCGAGGGCTTGGCACAGGTGAATAAACCGCTGGAGCAGATGTTCCGTCTGCATGGCGTGCGCGGCTGGCGCCTGTTTTGCGCCCATACCTGGCGCGAAGTCCTGCAGTTTGTGCTTTCGTGCGCCCGCGCCGTGATCGGCATGAGCTGGAAGGCCGGCGTGGCAGCCGAGCTGATCGGCATGGCGGTGGGCACCGTGGGCGAGCGCATCTATCAGGCAAAGCTTTTGATTGAGACGGCTGATTTGCTGGCGTGGACCGTGCTGGTCGTTGCCGCCTCGTGGGCGTGTGAGCGCGTGCTGGTGTGGCTGCTGCGGGTTTCGGGACCCGTGGCGTGGCGCGCGGCCGTGCGGGCGCATGGGCATGGACTGCGCGGGCGTGCGGGGGCTGCGAGCGATGGCACTGCAGCGGAGCTTGCGCTTGCCGTGGGCGATCGTGCGCCGTGGGCTCCGGCACTGGACGGTCTGGCGCTCAACGTGCCCGCGGGCGGGCGTATCTGTGTGATGGGTGCTTCGGGTGCGGGCAAGTCGACGCTGCTTGCGCTAGCGGCGGGGGAGTCCGCGCCGTGCTCGATGGTGTTTCAGGATGCACGCTTGGCCGAGTCCGCCTCGGCGCTGGATAACGTGCTGGTGTGCGCCGATACGCGCGTGGATGCTTCGAGCGCCGCGGCATTGCTGCGCCTGCTGGTGCCGGGAGTCGATGTGGATGCTCGCGTGGCCGAGCTTTCGGGCGGGCAGCGCCGTCGCGTCGAGATCGCTCGAGCCCTGCTGTGCCCGGGCGGCGCGGTGATTCTTGACGAGCCCTTTACCGGCCTGGATGCCGCCGCGCGCGATGCGACGACCAAGGTCGTGCTCGACCTGCTCGACGGCCGCACGCTCTTGCTTGCCACGCACGACGCCGCCGACGCTCAGGCCCTCGATATCTCGGACATCATCACGCTCTAAAAACTAACTCAGCAACAAAATGATTCGTTTTCCTCCGTCCCCATGGGGTCTGGTGTGGTATTCT
>CABUHP010000105.1 GCA_902491415.1 uncultured Collinsella sp. | reverse complement strand
CGCAACGATAAAGCCAATCTGCAGCTTTTTGTTTGCGCACACGACATCGGACAGGCTGGGCTGCAGCTCGGTTACCGTCGTATGCTCGGTTATCTGGACAGGACGCCCGTGAGCCATCTCGTGCGCATCTGTCTTTTGAATCAATCCGTTGTCCGGCATTTGGACACCTCCTCATTCCGGCCTGCATTGCGGATGGAAGTATACCCACCCATCGAAAAACCGAACGGAAGGGCGTGCAGAAGCTCCAAGACTGCCCCCAACGACTAGTCGTTTAAGAACGTCCCCAATGACTGTCTCGGGATGAGTTGCGGTGGAATAGGGATTGTTTTGCGCCCGTCGGCCCCTATTCAGTCCCCATTTCACCGCAACTTGGAGGAGGACAGAAAAAGCCCTGCCGCGGGTAGCGGCAGGGCTTTTGGAAGGGGACTTGGTTGTGAGGGCTCGTTAGGCGAGCTTGGCCTCGAGCTCGGCGATGCGCTTGTAGGCATCGATGGTAAAGCGTGTCTGCTTCTCCAGAATCATAGTGGTCATGAGAGTGTCCTGAGCGTGAGCCATGATGAAGGTCATCTCCATCTCGCCACCGCCGGCCTCCTGCGAAAGCAGCTTGGTCTGCGTGTCGTGGGCACCGATGAGCGCATCGCTGGCATCCTTGTGCAGCTGCTCGGCCTTCTCAAAGTCACCCTCGCGAGCAGCATCGAGCGCTGCAAGCAGATCGGTCTGGGCGTCACCTGCGTATGCGACAATCTCGAATCCAACCATCGAGATTTCTTCTTTGGTTGCCATGTTGCGTTCCTTTCACATATGAACCAATGGAGAGCATCGCGTCCGGGCATACGCGCTGCGTTGTGTATGACAGAAACAATAACATTCAAACAAAAAAGAACAGCTCAAAACGTAATTTCGAACTATGAACGGTCACTTTTCGCCCGTGAACGGTTTTTAAACCAATCTGAACAATATCGAACACAATTAGCGGCAACCCAAACAGGGCCGCACCCTAACGCAAATCGCGCACCGTATCGCCCTCTACAAGCACACCGGGGATCAGCATGTGCTCCACGCCAGACGCACCCCCATCGGCGCCGGCAATCTTGTCGACCGCCCACATGCCGACGCGCTTGTTGTCAAAGCGCACCGTGGTCAGGCGACGGTCGGGCACGATATCGCCCAGGCTGTCATCAACACCCACCACGCTCACGTCCTCGGGCACACGCCTTCCGCACGACTCGAGCCCGCGAATGCAGCCGTATGCCATGGCATCGTTGGAAGCATAAATGGCCGTACAGGTCGGATCTTCCGCCAGAGCCTGACCGGCAGCATATCCGCTCTGTGCCGTCCAATCCCCACGGACGAGTCGCGGCGGCTCAATTCCATGCGCGCGCAATGTCTCGCGCCAGCCTTCCTCGCGCCGCATGCCCGAAAGCGAGCGCTCGGGACACGAGATAAAGTGCACGGTTTTGTGCCCCCGCCCCAGCAAGTACTCGACCACCTGGCGCGAGCAATCGAACTGGTCGTTATCGACCGTTGAACAGAGCGGATGCTCCAGCATCGTAACGAGCACCGTCTGCATGCCGGGCAGCGGCTCGAAGGTGCCAAAGTCCGCCGGCATGCGATTCATGATCACGACCATGCCGTCTACCGGCAGCGCGCTCATGCGCGACGATGCGCTCTCGAGGGTATACGGATGCCCATCTACTTTAGTGAGGGTGATGGCATAGCCATGTTTGTCGGCCGCGGCGGCAAAGCCCTCCATACGGTCGAGGTTGCCGGTACCGGTAATGTTGAACATGGCGACGCCAACGGTCTTAAACTTGCCACGGCGCAGCGATCGACCGGCAAAATTGGGGCGATACCCCAGCTCGCGCATGGCGGCACGCACGCGTTCCTTGGTCTCGGGGCGCACACTGGGCGAATCGTGCACGGTGCGCGAGACCGTCTGCTCCGAGACGCCCGCGAGGCGCGCCACGTCTTTGACGGATACCGATTTTTTAACAGCGGCCATAGGTCGATCTTTCTATGTCAACGATGCCATTGGTGGCACCCTACGCAGTCAAATGAAACGTCTTCAAGTATATCTAACGCCTCCCCCACCATACGCTCACCACCCAAAACCTACCGTTCACCGACATTTTTGCTTCCCCGAACGGCTTTTATCGCCCAAATGTTAACGTTGCCATTGTGCAAACACAGAGCCACCGGGCGGCTCAAACGTTTACGCGTAAGGAATCGACGGTTCGCAGGCACAGGAACCACCGGTTCGCGTCTTTTTTTGTGTCACAAAATGGCAACGTCAACATTTTGGCAACCGAACGTCAAAAGCCACCATCGTTGCTAACCCACCGACTCTTAGGAGCATTGCATGGAGCAACTCATCGCCATCATCGAAAAGGGCCAGCCCTTTTTCAACGCGATCGCCCGCAACAAGTACCTCAAGGCGATCCGCGACGGCTTTATCTCCGTCATCCCCATCATCATCTTCTCGTCCATCTTCTGCCTGGTAGCCTCGGTCCCCAACATCTGGGGTTTCTACTGGCCCGATGACATCAACAACGCTCTGTGGAAGTGCTACAACTACTCCATGGGCATCCTGGCCATCGCCTGCGCCGCCACCACAGCCAAGCACTTCGCCGACGCTCAGAACCGCGACCTGCCCAAGAATAACCAGATTAACTTTATCTCATGCATGTGCGCGGCCATCATCGGCTTCCTGCTCCTTTCGAGCGACACGATCGCCACGGACGCCGCCAGCGGTTTCAACACCACCTACCTTGGTTCCAAGGGCCTGCTGACCGCTTTCATCGCTGCGTTTGTGACTGGCATCATCTACAAGTTCTTCATTAAGCGCAACATCACCGTCAAGATGCCCGAGCAGGTTCCGCCCAACATTTCGCAGACCTTTAAGGACATCATCCCCTTCTCCGTTTGCATCACCGTCTTTTGGGTCTTTGACATCGCCTTCCGCGCTGCTTTTGGCTTCTGCTTTGCCCAGGGCGTCATCCAGGTGTTCCAGCCCCTGTTCACCGCTGCCGATGGCTACATCGGCCTCGCTGTGATCTACGGCGCCATGAGCCTGTTCTGGTTCGTGGGCGTCCACGGCCCCTCGATCGTCGAGCCCGCCATCGCCGCCGCCCTCGTTGCCAACATGACCGACAACCTGGCTGCGTTCCAGGCTGGCCAGCACGCTTCCGCTGTCCTGACCCAGGGTGCCCAGTACTTCGTCGTCTGCATGGGCGGCACCGGCGCCACGCTCGTCCTGGTCTTTATGTTCTGCTTCCTGGCCAAGTCTCAGGAGATGCGCGCCGTCGGTAAGGCCGCCATCGTCCCCGTCTGCTTTGCCGTCAACGAGCCGCTGCTGTTCGCCGCGCCCATCGTGCTCAACCCCGTCTTCTTTGTCCCGTTTGTCTTTGCCCCGATCGCCAACATCTGGATCCTCAAGATCTTTATCGACTTCTTGGGCATGAACGGCTTTATGTACACCCTGCCCTGGACCGTCCCCGGCCCCATCGGCACTATCATGGGCCTGGGCTTCCAGCCGCTCGCCTTTGTGATGCTCGCCCTTATCCTGGTCGTCGACTTCGCTCTGTACTATCCGTTCTTCCGCGCCTATGACGCCCAGAAGTGCGCCGAGGAGGCCGAGATCTCCCAGGAGGAGCTCGCCGCCAAGAACGCCGAGAAGGCCGCCAAGCTCAACGACGCTTTCCAGGGCAAGGCCGATGCCAAGAGCGTTGCCGCCGGCGCCGCTGCCGAGGCTGTAAAGACCGATGCTCCCGCCGCTGTCGCCGTTGAGGCAACGACCGCCAGCGACCTCAACGGCAAGCGCGTACTCGTGCTCTGCCAGGGTGGCGGAACCTCGGGCCTGCTCGCCAACGCGCTGGCCAAGGCCGCCAAGGAGCGCGGCATCAATCTTGAGACCGCTGCCGAGGCCTATGGCAACCACGTGGACATGCTCCCCGACTTCGATCTGGTCGTCCTGGCCCCGCAGGCCGCAAGCTACCTGGCCGACCTGCAGAAGGACTGCGAGCGCGTGGGCAACAAGTGCGTCGCCTGCCGTGGCAAGCAGTATATCGAGCTCTCCCAGAACGGCGATAAGTCTCTCGCCTTCGTCTCCGAGCAGCTTTCGAAGTAAGTAACGCTCAGGGCCAGCCGACCATCCACAGCCGGCTGGCCCTTCGATTTAGACGATTGGATCATCATGTCCGTTAACCCTGCTAGCGTCACCAACCCGCCCGCGCAGTTTCCCGAGGACTTTGTCTTTGGCGGCGCCACCGCTGCCTACCAGGTAGAGGGCGAGACCCGCACCCACGGTAAGGGCAAGGTTGCCTGGGACGACTTCCTGGAGGCCCAGGGGCGCTTCTCCCCCGATCCCGCTTCGGACTTCTACAACCAGTACCCCGTCGACTTGGAGCTGTGCGAGGAGTTCGGTATCAACGGCATCCGCCTCTCCATCGCCTGGAGCCGCATCTTCCCCAACGGTACCGGCGAAATCAACCCCGAGGGTGTCCAGTTCTACCACGACCTCTTCGCCGAGTGCCACAAGCACCACGTTGAGCCGTTTGTCACGCTGCATCACTTCGATACGCCGCTTCCCCTCTTTGAGAAGGGCGACTTCCTCAACCGCGAGACCATCGACGCCTTTGTGGACTTTGCCACCTTCTGCTTTAAGGAGTACGCCGACCAGGTAACCTACTGGTTCACCTTTAACGAGATCTGGGCCGACGCCTCCAACACCTACATTGAGGGCACCTTCCCCGGTGGCGTCAAGGCGCATCTGGCCGAGGCCTTCCAGTGCGAGCACAACATGATGCTCGCCCACGCCAAGGCCGTGCTGGCCTTCCACAACGGCGGCTTTATGGGCAAGATCGGCGTCATTCAGTCGCTGGAGTTTAAGTATCCGCTCAACGAGAACGACCCCGCCGACATCAAAGCCGCCAACAACGAGCACGTGCTGCAGAACCAGTTTCTGCTCGACGCCACCTTCCGCGGCGACTATGCCCCCGACACCCTCGAGTGCGCCAACCGCCTGGCTGCCGTCTCAGGCGGCACCATCGAGATCCTGGACGAGGACCTCGAGATTATGCGCGAGGCCGCGCTCTACAACGACTACCTGGGCGTTAACAACTACCAGTGCCGCTTCTTGAAGGCTTACGATGGCGAGAACGACCTGCACCACAACGGTACGGGCGAGAAGGGCACCGGCCGCTGGCGCGTTAAGGGTATTGGCGAGCATGTGAACAAGCCTGGTATCCCCACCACCGACTGGGACTGGATCATCTATCCCGAGGGCCTGTTCGATCTGCTCGTCTACATTAAGCAGCGCTACCCCAACTACAAGCAGATCTTCATCACCGAGAACGGCATGGGCTACAAGGACCCCTACAAGGACGGTTTTGTGGACGACCAGCCGCGCATCGACTACATCGAGCAGCACCTGCGCTGGTTGCTCAAGGCCATGGAGGTTGGCGTCAACGTAGGCGGCTACTTCCTGTGGAGCCTGCAGGATCAGTTCTCCTGGACCAATGGCTACAACAAGCGTTACGGCTTCTTCTACGTTGACTTTGAAACCCAGAAGCGCACGCCCAAGGCAAGCGCATACTGGTATAAGCACGTGGCGCAGACCCGTCGTCTGGACTAGCGGCTTGCGACGAGCGGTTGGCGGAATTGCACCGCCCACATAACCTGTCCCCATTTCTCAGCCGGGGGCGGCACGTCACACGGCGCGCCGCCCCCGGCCTTTTTGGGCGGTTCGGCGTCCGTTTGTCTCAATCTGTAACATCTAGCCGAGTTTTTGGGTCCTAGCTGTTACAGATTGAGACGAACAGGATTGCTCTTTCCGAAGAATCTAAATCTGTAACACGTAGCCCGCTTTTGACCGTCTACCT
This sequence comes from uncultured Collinsella sp., assembly GCA_902491415.1. Classification (GTDB taxonomy): domain Bacteria; phylum Actinomycetota; class Coriobacteriia; order Coriobacteriales; family Coriobacteriaceae; genus Collinsella. Next base: position 480 of record CABUHP010000105.1, on the reverse strand, counting down.
GTTACAAATCGAGACAGACGGAGTAGGACCTAACCCCGTATGTCCCTAACAGTCGAGCGTTCGACCAGCGTGCTCGGCACATGAATCGCCTCGATAGACGAGCTCTCTCCAATCGCCGCCTCAAACGCAAGCTTACCGACACCGCGCAAATCAAATCGCAGCGTCGTCAGCCGATTGTGAGGAACAAGTCCCTCGAGTGCGTCGTCGATACCAACCACGCTCACGTCGTCGGGCACGGACAGGCCCGCGTTCTCGAGCGCGGCGATAACGCCCAGCGCCATCTGGTCATTTGCCGCAAGCACGGCAGTCGGCGTCTGCGACCCGCCGGCAAGCACCTCGGCCGCAATCCGCTCGCCCATGGCGTACCCACTGTCCGCACTCCAATCGCCACGCAGCATCGGAGCGGCATCGACATGAGCACGACCCAGCGTATCGCGCCAACCGGCCTCACGAAAACGCGAGGAAATCGAGTTTTCCGGA
>CABUHP010000104.1 GCA_902491415.1 uncultured Collinsella sp. | reverse complement strand
CCTGGTCGCTTGGATCTTCGCCCCGCTCGGCTTTAGCACCTGGCAGGCAACCGCACTGACCGTCTCTGGCCTCGTCGCCAAGGAGAACGTCGTCGCCACCGCCGGCTCGCTGCTGTCCGTCGCCGACGCGGGCGAGACCGACCCGAGCCTGTGGACCGCGTTTGCCGGCATGTTCCCCACCATGGGCGCTTGCGTTGCCTTTGGCGCTTTCAATCTGCTGTGCGCTCCGTGCTTTGCCGCCATAGGTACTATTCGCAACCAGATGGATTCCGGCAAGTGGACTGCGATTGCCATCGGCTACGAGTGCGCCTTCGCTTGGGTAATCGGCCTGTTCATCAACCAGTTCTACAACCTGCTTGTCCTTGGACAGTTTGGTATCTGGACGATTGTGGCCATCATGCTGCTGGTTGCGATGCTCTTCCAGATCTTCCGTCCCATGCCCAAGCATGCATGGACCGACGAGGACGAGACCAACGCTGCCTCCGCCGCAGTTTCCGCTTAAGTCCGAATAAGGATTAACCCCTTTCCACGAGCCCGGGTGTCCCAGCGACACTCGGGCTTTTTGGTGGGAGAGATATGGCATTTCCGCAGATAAAACTGACCAAATTCAACTTGTCCCTTATTGGTAGGTGGAGAATGGGGTAAAGTAAGTGATGGTTAACTAGAGGAGGCTTGCTATGGCACCTATCGATATTGTTGTACTGGCTGTTATCGGCGTTGCGTTTGTCGCCGTGTGCGTGCGCATCTACCGCAAGGGCACCTGCGCCGACTGCGCTCAGGGTGGCGTTTGCACGGGGCATTGCTCCAACAAAAAGACGTGCGCTGCACTTAAGGGCGTAGACAAAATCGCCGAAGACTTGGGTCGCGGTATTCATTAGCCGACCGGCGTTTGGGCATGTTTGACTGCGGATACGGCAGTTGCTGGTACGATAGGTACGTCAGCAACTGCCGCCTAGCGGCTCAAATGAAAGGAATCCCGCATGGAGTCCTCCGCCTATCCAATGCTCTTTAGCCCGATCAAGGTCGGTACAACCGAGGTCAAGAACCGCGTCTTTATGCCGCCGGTGTCCACCAACCTGGCCGATCATGGCTATGTGACCGACGACTTGGTCGATCATTACCGTGCCCGCGCCAAGGGCGGCGTGGGCCTCATCATTACCGAGGTCGTGACGGTCGAGCCTACCTATACCTATCTGCCGGGTGACATGTGCTGCTACGACGACACGTTTATCCCCGGCTGGGAAAAGCTCGCCGCGGCCGTCCACGAGTATGGCTGCAAGATCATGCCGCAGCTCTTCCATCCCGCCTACATGGCCTTTAACATTCCGGGCACGCCGCGCCTGATCGCTCCGTCCTTTGTGGGCCCGTCTTACGCCCGCGAGGCACCGCGCCCCATCACGGTCGACGAGATTCACGAGCTCACGCATCAGTTTGGCGACGCTGCCGTGCGTATGCAGAAGGCTGGCGTCGATGGCGTTGAAGTCCATGCGGCACACGCCCACGGCATGCTCGGCGGCTTTTTGACTCCGCTCTACAACAAGCGTACCGACGAGTACGGCGGCTCGCTCGACGCCCGCATGCGCTTCTTACTCGAGGTCATCGCCGAGATTCGCGAACGCTGCGGCAAGGACTTTATCATCGACGTCCGCATTTCGGGCGATGAATACACCGATGGCGGCCTGACCCTCAACGACATGATCTACGTCTCGCGTCGCCTGGAGAAGGCCGGCGTCGACATGATTCATGTGTCGGGCGGTACCACCATCAAGCGCGGCTCCGCGATTCCCGCTGCCGGTACCCAGCAGGCCTCGCACGCCGCCTGCTCGCGCGAGATTAAAAAGCACGTCAACATTCCCGTCGCCACCGTCGGCCGTATTAACGAGGCCTGGATCGCCGAGGAGCTGATCGAGGACGGCGCTGCCGACATCTGCATGATGGGCCGCGCCAATCTGTGCGATGCCGAGTTCTGCAACAAGGCCGCTGCCGGCAACGCCGACGACATCCGCCCCTGCATTGGCTGCCTGCGCTGCCTGAACGGCATTATGTTTGGCAAGCGCATCTCCTGCACCGTCAACCCCGATGTTGAGCGCGACGAGGCCGGCTACGAGCCTGCCGCCGAGGCCAAGAACGTACTGGTTGTGGGCGCTGGTCCTGCGGGCATGGAGGCAGCCTACATTGCCGCCAAGCGCGGCCATAACGTGGTGCTCGTGGACAAGCAGGATGAGCCGGGCGGCGAGATGCGCATCGCAGCCGTTCCGCCGGCAAAGCAGGAACTCACCCGCGTGATCAAGTATCAGTATCGTCGTCTGGCCGAGTCGGGCGTGAAGTGCGTCTTTGGTACCGAGCTTACTGCCGAGGACATTCAGCGTGACTACGCGGGCTACGAGGTCGTCCTGGCTTATGGCGCCGAACCCATTGCCCCGGCCTTCATGCAGGGCTTTAAGCAGGTTATGACGGCTGACGACCTACTGGGTGGCAAGGCTTTCCCGGGCAAGAAGATCGTCATCGTGGGCGGCGGCACCGTCGGTTGCGAGACGGCAGATTACCTGGCCCCGCTGGTCAACGACCTGTCGCCGGCCAATCGCGATGTCACCGTTATCGAGATGACCAAGACGCTCGCCGCCAACGAGGGCGGCGCCGGTCGCGCGGTGCTCATCACGCGCATGCTCTCAAAGGGCGTCCACGTGTTGACCGAGGCCAAGGTGACCGAGATTACCGAGGACGCCATCAGCTACGAGAAGGATGGCGAGGTCCACACCATCGCCGATGCCGATACGCTGGTGCTTGCCATGGGCTATCGTCCCAATACCAAGTTGGCCGACGACCTTGCCGCTGCCGGTGTTGCCACCCACGTGTTGGGTGACGCCAACAAGTGCGGCAACATTCGCGACGCCATCGGCGACGGCTACAAGGTTGCCTGCGAACTCTAGTCAACCCCTTGTTGCGTGGGGGGCAGGTTACTTTGCACCAACTTGGCGCATGTAAACCTGGCCCCATTGACGAGGTTGCCGCCATCCCAGGGCGGCTTCATGGAGTAGCGCCCGTATGCATCGAATAATTCCTCTCATAGATGTGCGGCACAAAGAGCCCCGAGCTCATATGAGCTCGGGGCTCTTTTCGTTTGGATTGCAGACATATTGACAGACGAAAACAATTTGCGTCTGGTAATAAGCGTACGAAAGCGCAATTTACGTCTCATTTCCGTACGCAAATAAGACGAAAACCGTTTGCGTCTGGTTAAAAACCGTACGCAAACGGTTTTCGTCTTGCAGGGCGGTTGCCGCTTCTACAGTTCAACTTCCAGTTCGGCTTTGTGTTCGTTGAGGTAGTCGCGCATGTAGGGGATGGCAAACGATATCTTGCCGTACGAAGGTGCCTCGATAATCGACTCTCTGAGCAGTCGGCTACGGACGGAGCTCACCTGCTGAGGCGTCTTGTTTAAGTCATCGGCAACCATGCTGGTCGAGCTCGTCTGCCCCAAAGATGCCATGCTCAGCAGATAAGCGATGCACGTGGGTGGAATGCGCTGCAGCGCGGGCTCAATCACCATGGCGCAGAAGCGTTCGCGCGCTGTTGCGATGCCTCGCCTTGCCTCTTCCTCTCCAATAACAGTTGTATGGGCGCGTCTTGCCAGCTGCCATGCGTAATATCCAACGAGTTGGATCATGAAAGGATAGCCCTGCGTTGCCTCGGCAAGCTGCCCGGCAATACCTGGCTGTAGCTCCATGCCAGACGCTTCAATGGTTTCCTCGAGGGAGTACGACACTTCGGTTACTGCCACAGCCTTCAGATCAAAGGGGAGGGCACGGCGCAAAAACGTAAGTGTTTTTCCGTTGATGATGCTTTCAATCATCGAAGGCAGCCCAGCAAAAACAAAGGCGATATCAAGGTCTTCGCCGATAACCTGCTGAATCGCAATGGAGAGTGTTCGGACCTCTTCGAGCTCTGCGTCTTGAACCTCGTCGAGGGTGATGAGCAGGCCATTTCCATCCTTGGATATAGCCTGCCTCATGGCGTCGCGCAGCGATGGACCGATTCGCTCAATGTCTATGCTGCCGATGGATATGCCAGCTACGGTGGGCTCAAATCTGGCGTGTTTGGCCTGGAATTTGGGCTGCAGCTGTTCGAGAATGCGCTGGCAAAGCCCCTCAGTTGCGACCTCTTTTATGACCGTCCAACCATGGCTTTGCGCCAAACGTGAGCACTCGTCAAGGAGGACTGTCTTGCCCGTTCCACGGACGCCGGCTATGCGCATAAGGCGCCCCGGGGCACCAGGCCCGTTGACGAGGCCTTCATTGAATTCCTCGAGTACATCTTCGCGGCCGATAATCGTGGGAGGTGTTTTGCCTGCCGTGGGCTTAAAAGGGTTTGTTTGCATGTGAGCCACCTTTGCTTAAGATATAGCAAGATATAGCAAAGTATAGCAAGATATAGCAAAGTATAGTGAGATATAGCAAAGTAAGCGCTACTCGCGGGTTTTGCGGTGGTGCTATTTTCCAAATGCCGCGCGGATAAAGCGCTGGACGAACAGCTTGTTGGCAACTCACGAGGGCTCGGGGTGCCAATTTGGGGTGCAGTAGTGCTGTGCCACGAATAGGGCCTATCTACTACGTTTAAGCCGCAGAGGTCAACCATAGCCGGCTATTTTGAAAATCGATAAGCTCTCTACCAGCGGTTTTGTTTTTGCACTTTTCAGCATGGTCTGGGCTCTCCGCGTTAACGTAGTAGATGGGCCCCTTTTGTGGCAAGGGGCCGACTTGCGGCTCAGGGTAGCCAAAAAAGCCCCGTCCCAAAAAGACTGTTGGAAGTTGCGGTGGAATAGTTCCTGTTTTTGCTGCTGAAGGCTTTGAGCAGGAACTATTCCACCGCAACTTATGAGGGGGCGGGGGATGCGATAGTATTGCATGGTGGTATTCGACTAACCGAGGGTTTATCCGAGGGCTTTATGGAACAGCACCAGCATTATCAGAGCCTGCAAGATCAGGCATACAACGCATTACGCTCCAAGATTATCTATGCCGAGCTCAAGCCCGGCACGCGCCTTTCGGCGATTGGTCTGGAAAAGGAGACGGGAATCGGGCGCACGCCCATTCGCGAGTCCTTTGTGCGCCTGCGTGAGCAGGAGCTGGTGGAAACGCGTCCCAAAAGCGGCACTTATGTCTCAAAAATCAGCATGGAGCGCGCCGAGAACGCCTGTTTCTTGCGCGAGAAGCTCGAGAGAAGCGTGCTCATTAAATGTTGTTCGGCTGCTACGCCCGAGCAAAAGCAGCGGCTTGAGCAGATTCTTGCCGAGTCCGAGTCACTCGACCATAGCGAAACGCGTCGCTTTTTTGATCTGGACAACCTGTTCCATGAGACATGTTTTGAGATTGCCGATCGTCACATGTTGTGGGATTGGATGAAGAGCATCAACACGCATTTTGAGCGATACAACTGGTTGCGTATGGTGTCGCAGGATCTGGATTGGGAACCGATTCGTCGGCAACATCGCCGGATTCTCGAGGCCATTAAGAGGGGCGATACCGATGCGGCGAGTTATCTGGCAGAGACGTACTTGCACCTGATGCCCGAAGAGCAGGGCCCGGTTATCGCCTTGCATCCCGACTACTTTGAGCTGCCTAAAGACTCGTCTATCTAGCCCATCATCGCATCTGCTCGAGACGCAAAAACGATGCGGCTCACCTACAGCGTTTTGCAAGCGAGATTTTTAAAAAAATGCCTAAAATGGCTCAGACTGCTGACAATTGGGAAACGGGGTGCGCCATGGCGCAGATGAGAATCAAGGACATTGCCGCCGAGGCGGGTGTGAGCCCGGCCACGGTCTCGCGCTATCTCAACAACCGTCCCGGGCAAATGACCGAGGAGACCCGCGCCCGCATCGCCGAGGTCATCGAGCGCACCGGCTATCGCCCACGTGCTGCCGCGCGCAATCTGCGCAGCTCGCGTACCAACCTCATCGGTGTGATCCTGGCCGACATCGCCAACCCGTTCTCGAGCGCCATGCTTGAAGGACTTTCCGCCAGCGCCGCCGCGCGCGGCTGCTCGCTCATGACGGCCATTAGCGGCAACGACCCCGCTAAGGAGGCCGAGTCGCTCGCCAGACTTATCGATGCTGACGTGGACGGTCTGGTCGTCAACACCTGCGGAGGCAATGACGAGGCGATCGCCGCGGCAGCGGGACGTCTGCCTGTTGTGCTGCTCGACCGCGATGTTGCCGACGGCGGTGTCGATCTGGTGACATCTAACAACCGTGAGCTGGTCGCCGGCTTGGTAGACGCCTTGGCAGCTGCGGGCAGCGAGCGCCTGTGCCTGCTCACCGAGGCAAGCGACGACAGCCCCGTGCGTCGCAAGCGCGCCGAGGCCTTTACCGACGAGCTTTTGCA
>CABUHP010000103.1 GCA_902491415.1 uncultured Collinsella sp. | reverse complement strand
CGACGTGTCGGCGCCCACACGCGTGGCGCGGAAGGTAAACGAGCCCGTGCGGTTGACCGTGGCCGCATTGACAGTGTCGCCGGCGGTCTTCTCCACGGGGATGGACTCGCCGGTGAGCGCGCTCTCGTCCACGGCCGAGCTGCCCTCGAGCACCACGCCATCGACGGGGATGGACTCGCCGGGGCGCACGCGCAGGACCTGGCCGGGAAGGATGGCGTCGACATCGACGGTGGTTTCGGTGCCGTCCTCTGCCACGACGGTCGCGGTCTTGGGCGCCAAGTCGATCAGCGCCTCGATAGCGCCGCCGGTTTTGGACTTGCTGCGCGTCTCGAGGTATTTGCCCACGGTGACGAGCGACAGGATCGTGCCTGCGCTCTCAAAATACAGATTGTCCATGCCCGTCATCATGGCCTCGTGGACCTGACCCGCGGCTAACTGGTCGGCCATGATGAACATGGCATAGAGCGACCAGGCGATGGACGCGGTGGCGCCGACGGCGATGAGGGCGTCCATGGTAGGCGCGCCGTGCGCAAGCGATTTAAACCCGTTGATAAAGTATGCGTCGTTGACGTAGACGATGGGAATGAGCAGGACGAGCTCGGCGAGCGCGAGCGTCATGCTGTGGGTGTGGTCGGTGAAAATGCCGGGTAGCGGCCAGCCAAGCATGTGCCCCATGCCTATGTAGAACAGTGGGATGAGGAATACGATCGAGACGATGAGGCGGGTGCGCATGGCAGAGGCGGCGGCCTCCAGCTTTTTGGTCGGCGACTCCATATGGGCGGCGCCAGACCTAGCCTGCGCGCTGCCGCCTGTGCCGACAGTGCCCGCGTCGACGGGTGAGGCCGAGTAGCCTGCGCGGTCGACGGCGGTGCAGATGTCGTCGGGGGAGACCTGCGCGGGGTCGTAGTCGACCATCATGGAACCGGCGAGCAGGTTGACCGCGACGCTTTGGACGCCGTCGAGTTTGCTCACGGCACGGTCCACGTGCGCTTGGCATGCGGCGCACGTCATGCCGTCCACATCGAATTTATCTTGAGCCATGGCTTCTCCTTTCTGTGACGTAGTGTCGGAAATGTTAACCAACCGATACTATACACCCATACCCCCTGGGGGTGTCTAATGGAGATGAAAATGTATGACATTCTGTTATTGGTCGAGGTGACAGCCAGTTCGGCGGACCGTAGCCAGTCTAATGTCTCGATCTGTAACATCTAGAGAGGTTTTTGACCCCTTACTGTTACAGATTGAGATGTTGTCTCGCAGGGTTGGGGTTTTGTCTCGTTCTGTAACATCTAGACCTGTATCTGCCGAGCTGGTGTTACAGATCGAGACAATTGCCGGGGAGGGGTCTCGTCATGGCAAGACGCCCGCCGCCTAGATACAGAACCCGGGGATCACACAGGTTAGCTTGTTTGGCTTTTCCGCAGGCGTTGCGTACGTAAAGACGTCGCCGTCGCGTCCCACGCGGTTCATATAGAGCGTGCCTTCGCTCTCCGATGTGTCGGGACTCGCCGTTCGTTCCCACCAACAGGTGTCCTTGCCCTTCCACTGGCGAACCAACGTCTCGTTCGTGGTATACGGACTTACCTTGAGCTCGCGGAAGAGTTGGTACTCCTTGCCCTCGCCGTTATAGATGTCGGCCAGGTAGTGAAAGCCCTCGGCAAATGACTCGGGCGGCTGCACTCCGCACAGCTCGACCATGGCGGGCAGCCAAAGGGTTGCGGGCAGCTCGCTCAGACACGATGCGCTTCTGGCGGCGCCAACGTTATTCGAGATCTTTTTGACAGATTTGATGAGTGCGCGCAGCTCGTTGGGCAGCAGCTTAAGGCCGTCGTTATCGAGCCATTCCCGCAGCTCGCAATCTGCCCAGCCGGCTCTCAACGGTTGGGCCGCGGCGTCGCGTTCGGCAATGCCGGCATCGAACATAAACGTCAGTCCGGCCTTGCCCCTACCGTCTAGAAGCTCGTCGTGGCGGATGCCCACAAGCTGCGCGCCAACCTGCAGCCCGTTGGTGAGCGTGACGCGCTTGGTGCATGGATAGGGGATATGCCCGTTGTCATCGAGCAGGTGGTAGCGCTTGGCAATCTCGCGTGCCTCGCTACGGGTCTCGGCGGCCTTAATCTTGAGCGAAATCTCCTGCAGCTGATCCCAGGTGTAGTCGTCAAGTGAACCGCGGATGCCGTCCAGGTATTCGGGGATGCCAAAGCCATGGGTTGCCGCCCCGATAACGCCGAGCCCCGCAACGGCTGCGACAACGCCACCGATAATAAAGCGGCGGCGGGTCATGGCATCGTGCCGGGCCTGCTCCAGAATCTCTCGCGCGCGCTCGCCGGCGACGTCGACCTTAAGGTGCGTGCCAGAATCGATATCAATCGCGGCTTCGTCTCCTGCGCCTTCGCGGCCCTCGGATTCGGCATCGGTGAGGTACGCCGAGAGCACCTCGAGCATCTGCTGTTCGGTGGGACGATCGCACTGCTCGACGGAGATGCCTTTCATGATGATCTGGACGAGTGCTTTGTCGCCCTCGCAGTGCGGCTCGAGCGGTGCCGGCTTGGTCTTGGTCTTTATGAGGTAGAACGAGCCGGTTGCCGCGGCGCCCGTCGACTCCACATCGAACGGCTTGCGACCGCTGTAGAGCTGGTACAGAATGCTCGAAAGCGCATAGACGTCGATTGCCGGCGACCGGCGAAGGGCCGCGATGCCTTCGATATCCTGCGTGAGCATCTCGGGCGCGGCGTATGCGGGCGTGGCAAAGCGCCAGATGTCGGCGCGCCGGGTGATTGTGTCATCGCCGAGGGCCATGGTCGCGGAGCCCATGTCGATGAGACAGGGGTCAAAGGAGCAATCGGCGATCTGTTGCTCGAGCGTTCGGCTGGTGGTACGGAACATGATATTGGCGGGCGACAGGTCGCGATGGACGACCGGATTAACGAGCCCCTGGGTCATCAAGAGTGCGCGAAGCACGGCGTTTCCAACGGCGGCCACCATCTGGGTGGTTAGCCCGCCCGAGACATCGTGCGGAAGCAAGGGCAACGCCTGCTTGAGCGAGGTGCCCTCGACCCATTCCATGAGGATGAGCGGGTCGTCCTCGCACGATCCATAGCCATAGACGCGCGGAAATCCGCGCAGGTGCGAGACAGTACACAGATGACGGTACTCCTCAAACAGTGCGGCGGTGTTGGCCAGGTGCGCAGCCGCTTGCTCGGCGGAGCGATCGGGTGTCTGGTCGGAAAGGATGGCGTTGTCCTTGAGTAGCTTGACGGCAAAGACCTCGCCGCTCGTGTTGGTCGCGCGAAGCACGTGTCCGATATTGCCGTCGTCGCGGTATGCCGTCTGAAGAATAAGCGTCATAAACCGGCGCTTGGCATCATCCTCGGCACTGGGGTCGACTGCCACGGCGGTATCGAACGTGTCGAGACGGATGAGTTTGTCGCCATAGGCGCTATCGGTAGTATCCATGGCGTTCCTTTGTCTGGCATGGGTTGCCGCGCGTATACGTGGGCAGTGCGGATATCGGTAAAGTACCATGATAGCCGCACTGCCCACGTATACCGCTGAGTATTGTCGTTTACGACGCAGAAGGTAGAAGACGAAAGACGGACGGCGACCGTCTTGCGATCGCCGTCCGCGCTAGTCCACAATGACAAGGAATGTCGTGTAGAGACCCAGATGGAGCCTGTCGCTGTTTTCGATTTCCACCGGGGGATAGATTTTGCCGGGCTCGCGTTGGTCGCGCGGCGGCTCGATTACGATATCGCCGTCGCCCGCGCCCGATTCGAGCACTGTGCCGTTGGTCGACCCAAGGCCCTGGGCGTACCAGTGTCCGCCTTCGAGCCAAATGCGGAGATGCTCGCGCGATGCATCAGCGCCTACATCGGTGATGCTGGGCGAGGTTTTGGGCAAGGACCCAATTACCGTGCCGCGCGGATCGCGTGTGAGGGGATGGATTTGCATGTCGGCGCAGTTGTCGGCATGGGTTCTGAGCAGACCGAGGTTGGGGGCGACAGTGCGCGGCTGCTCCAGGCTGCTCATAAAGCCACGTCCGACGGTAGTTTCGGTGGTGCCAAAGTGCCCGCCTGTCTTGCTGTCGCAAAAGCGCTCGACGGTGGCCACGCCTTGGATGGGGTCAGCGAGCGCCCCCGTTGCCACAAAGAGCATAAGGTAAAGCGTACTCTTCTCGCGCACGGCATTGCCGTCAAAGTTGTCGATGTGATTGAGGGCATTTGCATATAGGCGGCTGTCCAGCTTGTAGCTGGCGAGAGCCGACATCATTTCGTTGGCGGCCGGGCCGCGATAGTGCTCGGCGATTGCCTGATAGGCGGACTCGCCGCCGCCGAGCTTGCTGCAGATTGCCGCGGAAAGATTGAGCGTGGTGACGGCAAAGTCGCTGTAGATGGCGGGCGCGCACTGGTCAGGCTCGCGATGGACGATGTAACGGGTGAGATACGAGCGGTTGGAAGAGCATTTCTCGAGCAGGGTACTGCCGAGATAAGAGTTTCCATTGATGAGCATTCGGGCGATCTCGAGATGTCTAAGACCGCCGAACGAGCGAATGTCGTTATAGAGGACCGAGCAAGGTGTCTCTGCTGCCACGGATACCTCCTTTGATTGCTTCCTAGCCAATAAGGCGATAGGAATTAATGGCCCCGGTGGGCGACGTATTAAATGGCTGCGCAATATGTAGCGTAACCAAAGCAACATTATAGGCCACATGTTCGAAATTGCAGGAAGACTGAGAGATTTGGTTTGGACTGGACGGAAATCCCCCTCTGTCTTGATCTATAACAATTAGGACCGATTTTACTCGGTAACTGTTACAGATTGAGACGTTTGTGAACCGTGTCGACTGTTTGTCTCGATCTGTAACACGTAGAGGAAGATTTGCCCTGTAGATGTTACAGATTGAGACAATTGGCCCAGACCCGCCCCGTCATCTGTGGTTTACGTGGGGGCATGCGAAGCACGGGTATACTAACCGACGGCGAATCTGCTCCATCGCTTAGAGCTGCTGCGTCTGGACGGCGCGTGATAGGGCTGCCAAAGCGATCGCCAGCGTGCTGAGCAACGTCCTCTCTGTGCGCACTGTTTTTGTATGTATTAGCGCACTACCAAGCACGCCCGCGCGGCCGCATGCCGTGCCCATTGCGCGTGCAGATAAGGAACAACAACATATGCGTAATTCTGTATCCGACGTCACGGACGCCGAGATTCTGGACGAGACCCGCGAGGCCATGACCCAAGCTGCCTTCGATGCCGCCGATGAGGCCAATGCTGCCCAAGCCGTCGAGTCCGCTACCGAGAGCCTGCCCGCCTTTGACGAGCTGGGACTTTCCGACGAAATGCTTCGTGCCATCGAGAACCTGGGCTACACGGCGCCGACGCCCGTGCAGGCCGGTTCGATCCCCGTGGTGCTCGAGGGCCGTGACCTGCTTGCCGCCGCTCAGACCGGCACCGGCAAGACGGCCGCCTTTTTGCTGCCGACCATGAACAATCTGGAGCACATCGCTCCTCCCAAACCCGTGCGCGAGCGCGGCGGCCGCAATCGCCGCCGCGGTGCTAAAAAGCCCGAGGGCAACGGCCGCGGCCCCGTGATGCTCGTCATCACCCCCACGCGCGAGCTTGCCCAGCAGATCGATGAGGTCGCGAGCAAGATCGCCGACGTCACCGGCCATGTCGCCGTGACCGTCGTGGGCGGCGTGAGCTACAAGCCGCAGACCGCGGCACTCAAGTACGGCTGCGACATTCTGGTCGCCACGCCGGGCCGTCTGGTTGATCTGATCGAGCAGGGTGCCTGCCACCTGGACGAGGTTAAGGTCCTGGTGCTCGACGAGGCCGATCGCATGCTCGACATGGGCTTTTTGCCCGCCGTCCGCCGCATTGTGCGCGAGACGCCGGCCGAGCGCCAGACGCTGCTGTTCTCGGCGACGCTCGACGAGGAGGCCGTGGGCGAGATCACCGACCTGGTGAGCGACCCGGCCCGCGTGGAGATCGCGCCGGCCACGTCGACCGCCGACACCGTCGACCAGTTTGTGTTCCCGGTGTCCATCGAGGCCAAGAACAACCTGTTGCCCGAGTTCCTCAAAAAGGAGGGCCCGGAGCGCACTATCGTCTTTATGCGCACCAAGCACCGCGCCGACAGCTGCTGCCGTCGTCTGGAGCGCAAGGGCATCAAGGCCGCCGCGATTCACGGCAACCGCAGCCAGGCCCAGCGCGAGCGCGCGCTTTCGGCCTTCCGCGACGGTACCGTTGACGTGCTGGTGGCAACCGACGTGCTTGCCCGCGGCATCGACATTAGCGACGTGCGCTACGTCGTGAACTTTGACGTGCCGGCCGAGCCGACCGACTACATCCACCGCATTGGCCGCACGGGCCGCGCCGGCGAGCTGGGCTGGGCCATCACGTTTGTGACCGAGCAGGACGTGGACGAGTTCTAC
>CABUHP010000102.1 GCA_902491415.1 uncultured Collinsella sp. | reverse complement strand
GCTTGCCAACTTTGGCATCGCTAGCAAGGAGCAGCGCGAGGCCATCAAAGAAGCGGCAAAGGGAACGAGCTTCTCGACGGCCTTTGGCAAGATTCTCAAACGCCTGCTTGGATGCGGCGTCGGCGTGCACCATGCTGGCATGTTGCCGCGCTATCGCCTGCTGGTCGAGCGCCTGGCGCAGCAGGGCCTACTGCCCGTCATCTGCGGCACCGATACGCTCGGCGTCGGCATCAACGTACCCATCCACACCGTGGTGCTCACCGCGCTCACCAAGTTCGATGGCTATAAAATGCGTCGCCTGCGCGCCCGCGAGTTCCATCAGATTGCCGGTCGCGCCGGTCGCTCGGGCTTCGATACCGAGGGCATGGTGATTGCCGAGGCACCCGAGCACGAGATCGAGAATGCCAAGCTTATGGCCAAGGCGGGCGACGACCCTAAGAAGCTCCGCAAGATTAAAAAGAAAAAGGCCCCCGAGGGCTTTGTCACCTGGAACAAGCAGACCTTTGAGCGCCTGATCGAGACGCAGCCCGAGACGCTCAAGCCGCGCCTGCGCATCACGCACTCCATGGTGATTAGCGTGGTCGAGCAGGGCGGCGATGCCCGTGCCCGCGTACACGACCTCATCGAGACAAGCCTGCAGACCCCCGAGGAAAAGGCCAAGCTCGAGGTTCGCGCCGACGAAATCTTCGCCACGCTCATCGATTCCGGCGTCGTCGTTCGCACCGAGGTGCCGCCCGCGCCTGACGCCCCGACTGACGCCGCACCAGACATCGACTATGCACTGACGGTCGATCTGCCCGAGGACTTTGCGCTCGATCAGCCGCTCTCGCCGTTCTTGCTTGCCGCGCTGGAGCTGCTCGATCCCGAGAGCGAGACCTATACCATGGACCTCATCTCGATGGTCGAGGCTACGCTCGAGGACCCCAAGCAGGTATTGCGCGCACAGGAGCGCGCCGCACGCGATCGCGCCATGGCCAAGATGAAGGCCGACGGCATCGAATATGAGGAGCGCTTGGAGCGCATTCAAGACGTCACGTACGAAAAGCCGCTCGAGGATTTGCTCGACGCCGCTTTTGACAAGTACTGCCAGGAAGTACCCTGGGCAAACGACTACCAGCTCTCTCCCAAGAGCGTCCTGCGCGATATGCTGGAAAGCGCGAGCGATTTTAAGGGTTACATTCAAAAGCTCGGCATCGCCCGCTCCGAGGGCATTTTGCTACGCTACCTGGCAGAAGCCTACCGTTCGCTCGACCGCACCGTACCCATCGAGAAGCGCGACGAGCGCCTACGCGACATTATCTCGTGGCTGGGCTTTGTGGTGCGCTCGGTGGACTCGAGCCTGGTGGACGAGTGGGAGAACGCCGGCAACCCGGCGGCACTCGACGCCGCACCGCCGCAGGGCATCGACGAGGTCGTGGCGGACCGCCGCGGCTGCACGCTGTTGGTGCGCAACGCGCTCTTCCGCCGCGTGACCCTTGCCGCTCGCGAGCACGTGCGCGATCTGGGCGAGCTCGACGAGGACTGGGGCATGAGCGAGGTCCGCTGGCAAAAAGCACTCGACGTTTACCACGAGCAGCACGAGGAAATCCTCACCGACGGAGACGCCCGCAGCGCCGCGATGTTTACCATCGACGAGAGCGACGAGAAGACCGATCACGTGTGGCACGTGCACCAGATCTTTGCCGACGAGGATGCCGACCACGACTTTGGCATCATGGGCGATGTCGATCTGGACGCCACGCAAGACGGCGGCGAGGTCATCTTCAAGAACTACCGTGTCGGCTTTATCGAGGACCTGCTCGAGGACTAGCCGGGCGCAATGGAACGAAACGGAGTGGGGCCGCTGGCAACATCGCCAGCGGCCCCACTTTTGCACTATCCGCTATGCCCTACTCGGCATCATCGACCTCATACGAATCCGCCTCGGCTGGCTCATCGCTTGTCTCTGCCGTAGCCCCGCGCGCCTCGTCAAACGCGGCCTTCATGGTCTTGTTACCCCACGTGAGCTTGCGAATGGTAAGATCGTCGGCTTTCTTGTTGGCTAGGCGCAGGTTGTTCTCGGAGGACAGCAACGCTTCCTTGGTTTTCTGCAGATGGCTAATCGTCTTGTCGATTTCATCGATTGCCGTTTGGAACTTGCGGCTCGCGATCTCGTAGTTGCGACCGAAATCATTCTTGAACTTTTCCATCTTGGCTTCGAAGTTCGTGACGTCGATATTCTGCTGCTTGTACTCCGCTAGCTCCTGCTTATAGCGCAGCGAACCCATGGCGGCGTTGCGAAGAAGCGTGATCATGGGAATAAAGAACTGCGGGCGAATCACGTACATCTTCTCATAGCGATAGCTCACGTCCACGATTCCCGCGTTGTAAAGCTCGCTTTCGGGCTCGAGCAGCGTGCAGAGCACCGCGTACTCACAGCCTTTCTGGCGACGATCGTGATCGAGTTTCTTAAAGAAGTCCTCGTTTTTATGCTTGGTCGCGGTCTCGTCGTTCTCGTTTTTCATCTCGAACATAATTGAAATGACCTCGTTGCCGCTTGCGTCGCACTCGCGGAAGATAAAGTCGCCCTTGGTGCCCTCGGACGCATCGTTATCTTTCTCGAAGTACGCGTTAGGAAATGTCGTCATGCGCAGACGGTTGAACTCGGTCTCGCAGTGCTGCTCGAGCGACTCGCCCACCATCTTGGTGGACAGGCGGACCTTCATGTCCTTAAGGCGCTCAATCTCTTCGTCCTTGTAGCGAATCAGGTCATCGCTCGCGCGCTTGGCCTGCGCAAGCTCGAGCTCGTGTGCCGCCTTGACCTGTTCCTCGCGAGAATCGCGCACCGCCAGCTCGCTCGTCAGTTTAGCACGTGCCTCATCGCGCTCTCGCTCCGCTGCGGCGACCGCCTCAGACAGGTTCATTTTTGCCATCAGCTCCTGCTCGCGCAGCTGCGCACGCAGACCCTCGGCCTCCTGCTCAGACTGAGCCTTTGCGGCAGAAAACTTCTCCTGCACCTTCGCTTGATAGTCAGCAAGCGTGCGCTCGGCCTCGTTGCGAGCGGCATCGAGCTCACGCTGCGACTCGGCCGCGGCAGCGGCAAGCGCCATCTCCCGTGCCTTGTCCGCCGCGGCAAGCCTGGCCTGCAGCTCGGCAATCTGAGCATCACGTGCGGCTAAATCGTTTTGAGCAGCATTGCGCGCCGAAGCCTCGGCAAGCTTGGCTTCATCATCTTTGCGCCCCAGCTGCGCACGCAAGTTGTCGATTTCGCGCTGGAGCTCGGCGTTCTCCTTCTGAGCGTCGGCACGGGCCTCAACCGCCGCGCGCTGGCTTGCACTCTCGCGCTCTGCGGCAGCGCCCTCGAGCTTGGCACGCAATTCGGCAAGCTCGGCATCACGCTTGGCAACCTCTTGTGCCAGCTCCTGAGCCGCGGCGTTTTTCTGCTCGGCAAGTTGAGCGCTACGCTGAGACTCCACCTCCTGCAGGGCGGCCGTCGAACGAGAGCGCTCAAGCTCCAACGCCTGCTCCCCCTCACGCTGGACGGCCTTTACACGCTCATCAAGATCGCGCGAGAACTCGGCATCGCGCACCTGCTTGACGATATCCGCATAACCGGACGCATCGACCTTAAAAACTTCGCCGCAATGCGGGCACTTGATCTCGTTCATAGCAGCTCCTCGATGGACGCAAATTTCAACCTTCTACACTCTACCGCGCCACGCGGACAAATAAGGCGCCGCAGCCATAATGGCAACGGCGCCAGATCCACCGCGAGGGTGCCTATCCCCTTTGTGGTGGCTTGTGTCCCTACAGGTCGCGGTAGTCGATCAGGCGAAGATCAGGTTGAGACTCAAGCCAAGCGCGAAGCTCGGGGTCGATCAGTGCATCGACTTCCTTGGTGCGATCGGTCGTAAGCGAGCTGTTCTCCAAGATAAAACGATCGAGATAGCCCGGATGGCACACAAAGACGACCGTCTCGCCGTCCGCCATCTCGCGAACCGTCCGCATAATCGAGTCCTTGGGTTCGTAGCCCGGCTCCATCGAGTGCATCACCATGCGCAGGTCGGTGGCACCGCATCGCACAACCGCCGTGGGGTCGAAGCTCGCCTTCTGTTCCTTAAGGCCCAGTTCCTGAGCAACCGCCGAGATCGCTCGGTTAAGGTTTTTGCTCATGACGGCATGGGCCTCAAAGTAATCGGGTTCGCGGCCCACAATCTCTACAAAGCGGTCATGCTGCGCGCGGATCTCGATGCAAGCCTCATCAAAGTCGATCAGTTCTTCGCCGCGCTTAAAATGCTCGCGGAAGGTACGGCTGCTATGGAACTCACCGCTCTCGTTGAGCATACTCGGAATGAGCTCCGGGTCGGCACACGGCTTGCCCAGGCACACGTTGGTATGCTGGCCCACCGCAATGCCGGCGTCCGCCACGAGCGACCAGCCACGCTCGGCCTCGGGCATATTGGGCATCAAGCCCGCCGAGCGCACCAGACCCTCATTGATGCTGCGGGCAATCCCCAGGTTAACGGCATACGAATAACCGATATCGTCGGCACGAATGAGCAATTGCTTCATAGCGACTCCAATCTATGCAAGGACCACCACAAAGGTGCCTGTCCCCTTTGTGGTGGTTTGAGGGCTACAGTCCAAAGAAGCCGAGAATCTGGTCGCGGCTAACGGGCTTGTAGTTGTTGGCATCGAGGCCAACGTCGTAGCGAAAGATAGGGCGCTCGCGATCGCGATTGCGCGCGTTGGTGCGGTCTCCCCTACTGTGAATGTGCCCGTGCAGCATGATGGCGCCGCGCGCCTTGCCATTCCAGCTGAGCATGGGGTAATGGCTCATTACCAGGCGATGGCCCTTAGCGTAACCGGGGGCGACCTCCAGATAATCGCGCACCTCATCCCAAATGTGTGGCGCGTCCGGATCTCCCCAATCGCCATCATGGTTACCACGGATGAGCGTCACGTTCTGGCATTCGATGCGCTCGCGCAGGCGCACTGCCTCCGCCATGGGCAAACGATACGTAAAGTCTCCCAGGATATAGAGGCGGTCGTCCACAGCCACGCACCCATTGATGGCATCGATGACCTTGCGGTTCATCTCCTCGACCGAATCAAACGGTCGATCCATGTCGCGCAAGATATTCGTATCGCCCAGGTGCAGGTCGGCGGTAAACCACATCATCGTCTCTGTCCTCATTTCGCAACGCGTATAAGACCTGTTTAGTATACAGACGCGGCGATGAGACAGTCACCCAAAGAGCCCGCCGAACAGGCCTCGGCGACGCTTGTCCTGCTTTTTCGAAGCGTCATCCCGCGCCTTCTTGCCCTGCCGCTTCTTACGGTCCTGCTCCAACTCATCGTCATCGAGTAGCATATCCCACTCAAACGGATCGTCTGTCAGATCGAACAGGTCATCGTCATCAAACATGACTGCCTCTCTTACCGATTAGCGAGCATCCACCACATAGAGGCCAACGTGCACCTGATGCCACGGGCTGCGCTCGGGGGCAACCTGTTGCACACGGGCCTCAAATACGTCCTCGTGCCCGTAATACATCATCAAGGACAGCGGGCCGACCTCATTTCCCGGAACATAGCCAAGCTTGGTCTTGCCATAATAGACCGCTACCGCCTCGGGATCGTGAGGATTATCACGTTCGGCACACAGCGTCAGCTTATCGCCCGCTTTAAGATCGCCCAGGACCAAGACACCGTCGGCATACTGAAATCCTGCAATGTGAAATGACAGAAGAACACGTGAAGGCTCGTACATAGCAGCTCCTCTAACAGCCGGATAAACCGGTGTGTAACCTTATTGAGAAGTCTACGGTCCCGTGCGGACACAAATACATCCTGTCTGCGTCCTTCAATCGTTTGCCTCAACGCTTGCGCGACAGAACGCTTGCAGATAAGATAGGAACACGGATGGCACCCGTTGCCGCGGGTCTTGCCAACTCCGATACACGTTTTCATCGTGAGAAGTGGCCGTCTTCGCTTACGCGGGGGCGGCTATTTCATTCGGCCGATAAACAGACCGAGTTCGATAGCCGCAATCAACAACGCCAATAACGAAATAACATCGCTTACGTTCATACCAAATCCCTTCTAAAGGGAGTTGGCCCATCCGTGCTCCATAACTAGTAGTCTAACGCAAAATGCAGGTAATAGGAACACTTGTTCGTATTACCTGCGCCCTTTTCTAATGCACAAACATGCGCACGAATTTGTGCTTCCAGCTTGCGTAGGGCGCATACCGAAACGGCACGTCCAGCCAGGTTGCCTTGTTCACGATGCTCTTCTTGTGGCTAAACGTATCGAAGCTCTCGCGTCCATGGTACTGCCCCATACCGCTCGCGCCCATGCCGCCAAAGCCCATATGGCTCGTAGCCAAGTGCATGATCGTGTCGTTGACACAGCCGCCGCCAAAGGGCACGTAGCGCACAAAGCGTTGCTGAACCGAACGGTCCTGGCTAAAGATATACAGGGCCAGCGGCGTCGGACGATCCGTAATAAACGTCTCGGCCTCGTCTAGGCTCTCAAACGTCAGC
>CABUHP010000101.1 GCA_902491415.1 uncultured Collinsella sp. | reverse complement strand
GCCGTCAGCGAACTGCCGCGCTTGCATGGTGGGGCCGAAGTGCTCGATCGCGTGGATGCGCTGCTGGCGGCTGCCGGTATTGTCGCGCCGCTCACGCGTGAGCTGCGCGCGCTGGTCGAGGGCCTGGCGCCCGAGGACGCTCAGGTGCTGTCCTTCGACTTTTCCATTATGAATTCTTTCGATTACTACACGGGCCTGGTCTTTAAGGCCTATGCCGGTGGCCTGCCCGATCCGGTGGGCTCGGGCGGTCGCTACGACTCTATCTTTACCGGCGCGTTCGGCGACGGCATCGAGGTGCCGGCGGCGGGCTTCGCCTTTTCGCTCGAGCGTCTGGAGGCCGCGTGCACCTCTGCCGAGGACGCCGCCTCCGATGGTGACCACGCCGTGGGCCGCGGCGCCGAAGGCCCGCTACGCATCGCCGTGCCCAAGGGCTCGCTTAAGGCCGACACGCTCGACGTGCTTGAGACCGCGGGCCTGGACGTCTCCGAGCTGCGTGACCCCGGCCGTCACCTGATCGTGCGCGGCCGCGACACGCGTGCCGGCGAGGGCGCGGTCGGCGATATCGAGTTTGTCATCGTGCGTCCCAGCGATGCGCCTGCCTTTGTGGGTTGCGGCGGTGCCGATTGCGGCATCTGCGGCTGGGACTCGCTCATCGAGGCAGACCTCAACCTGCTGCAGCTGGTCGACCTGGGCTATGGCCTGTGCACCTTTATCGAGGCGGAGCCCGCACGGCGCGCCGGTCAGGCCGAGCGCAACTATGCTCGTCGCGGGTCGCTTCGCGTGGCCACCAAGTATCCGCGCATCGCGAGCGCCTGGTATGCCGAGCGAGGCGTGAACGCCGACATCGTTTCGCTTCACGGTAACATCGAGCTGGGTCCCATTGTCGGCATGACCGACCGCATCGTGGATATTACCGCCACGGGTGCCACGCTACGCGACAACGACCTGGTCATTACCGGTCGCATCATGGACTGCACGGCCCGTTTCTTTGTCAATCCAGGTGCCGCGCGCCTGGATTCGCGCGTACGCAATCTGGCAGATCGTCTGGCCGCGGCCGTGAAGGACAAGCATTTTGAGCCCGTTGCGGGCTCGGCACAATAGCGCGAGCACGCACGGGCGTCCCAACGTCTGGGCTGCGGGCCGATTGGCGCCGCCGCCCGGCCTCTCGTTTTTCGAACACAACCTCGACCGATAGGGGATACCGATATGAAAACCATCAAGCTTGCCCCCGGTGAGCGCCTCGTTACCAACCAGCTCAACCGCAAGGGCGTGCTGCCGCAAAACATCGTCGACGCCGCCCGCGATATCGTGGCCAACGTGCGCGCCAACGGCGATGCCGCGGTGCGCGATTACTGCCAGCGTTTTGACGGTGTCGAGCTGCAGAGCTTCCGCTTGCCGCAGGAGCAGATCGATGCCGCGCTCGAAGGCCTCGATCCCGCTTTTGTCGCCGCGCTCGAGAAGGCCGCGCGCCAGATTCGCGCGTTCCACCAGCGCGAGGTCGAGCAGAGCTGGTTTACCACGCGTGCGGACGGCACGATGCTCGGCGTTAAGGTGACCCCGCTCGCGGCGGCCGGCATCTACGTGCCGGGCGGTCGCGCGCAGTATCCCTCCACGGTGCTCATGAACGCCATTCCCGCCAAGGTCGCCGGCGTCAAGCGCGTGGTTATGGTGACCCCGCCTCAAAAGGATGGTCTGATCAGCCCGTACACGCTTGCCGCGGCAAAGCTCGGTGGCGTGGACGAGATTTATATGGTGGGCGGCGCTCAGGCTGTAGCCGCGCTGGCGTACGGTACCGAGACCATTCCGCGCGTCGACAAGATCACCGGCCCGGGCAACGCCTTTGTTGCCGCGGCCAAGCAGATTGTCTCGGGCGACGTGGGAATCGACATGGTCGCTGGCCCCTCCGAGGTCTGCGTACTGGCCGATGCCACGGCCAAGCCCATGGTGGTCGCGGCCGACCTAATGGCCCAGGCCGAGCACGATCCGCTTGCAGCCTGCTATCTGGTGACCTGCGACGAGCAGTTTGCGCGCGAGGTCGAGGCTGGTATCGACATTCTGGTAGCGCAGTCGCCACGCGCCGAAATCACGCGTGCTTCGCTCGACAATGAGGGCACCATCGTGGTGGCCGCCGACATGGCTGCCGCCGTCGAGGCCGTGAACACCGTGGCGCCCGAGCACCTTGAGCTGCACTGCAAGGACGCGATGGGCCTGCTCGGCGGCATTCGCAACGCCGGCGCCATCTTTGTGGGCGCTTGGAGCTCCGAGCCGCTCGGCGATTATGTTGCTGGCCCCAACCACACGCTGCCGACCGGCGGCACGGCCATGTTCTCCAACCCGCTTTCGGTCGAAGAGTTCGTTAAGCGCTCGAGCGTCATTTGCTATACGCCCGAGGGTCTGCTCTCCGACGCTCCCGCTACGCAGCGCCTGGCCGAGGCCGAGGGCCTGTGGGCGCACGCGCTCTCTGCCGCCCTGCGTCGTCGCGTGCTGGAGCAGGGCGAGGATGCCGTGAGTGCCGAGTCGCTGGCTGCGGCCGACCTGACCAAGGTCGCCTGGCCGGGTGATACGACCGTGACGGTCGCCGAGGGCGTGGACCTGGCGGCTGCAGGCTCGGATGGCGCTGGCGCGACCGGCGAGGAGGCTTAACATGGCCGAACTCACGCCGCGCATGAAGGAGCTCGTCCAGCCCTACTTGGCCGGTATTGAGCCCTACGATCCCAACTTTACGCCCACGCGCATCAATCTTTCGGCCAACGAGAACACCTATCCCGTGCCCGCTGGCGTGCGCGAGGCGATCGACGCGGCCTTGGCTGCCACACCGCTCAACCGCTATCCCGATCCCATGTCCAACGAGCTGCGCGACGAGCTGGCTGCTTGGCATGGCGTGACGCGCGAGAATACTTGCGTGGGAAACGGCGGCGACGAGCTGCTCTATAACTACCTGCTGGCGTTTGGCGGCGCGGGACGGACCCTGCTCAACTGCCCGCCGTGCTTTAGCGAGTATGCGTTCTTTGCATCGCTCTGTCAGACCGAGGTGCGCGACGTGTGGCGCGACCCGGCGAGCTTTGAGCTCGACCAGGCAGCCGTGCTTGCCGCGGCGCCGGAGTGCAGCCTGGCCATCGTGACTTCGCCCAACAACCCCACGGGCGACGTGGCACCGCTCGACTTTGTCGCGGCCCTGTGCGATGCGTGCCCCGGCATGGTCATGGCCGACGAGGCCTACGTTGAGTTTGCGGACGATTCGTTTGGCGCGGCTACCACGGCGCAGGGGCTTATCGCCGAGCATCCCAACCTGGTGATTCTGCATACGCTGTCCAAGGCGTTTGGCGCCGCCGGCACGCGTCTGGGCTATGTGATCGCGGCGCCCGAGGTCATCGATGCGTTTGCGGCGATTCGCCAGATCTACTCGGTTAACGTGCTGAGCCAGGCCGCCGCGCTTGCCTGCGTGCGTGCCCGCGATGCCTACGCACCCGTGGTGGCACAGGTTGCATCCGAGCGGGAGCGCGAACTGTGTGCCCTGCACGCAATGGCTGCCGAGGGTCTGCCCGTGGAGGCGTGGCCGAGCGCGGCGAACTTTGTGCTCGTGCGCACGCCGCATGCCACGCACGTGCGCGAGCGTCTGCGCGACGAGTATTCGATTTTGGTGCGCGACTTTAGCTACGCGCCGGGGCTCGCGGACTGCCTACGCATTACCGTGGGTACCCCGCAGGAAAACGACGAGGTGCTGGCTGCGTTTGCCGCGCTGGTGAAGGAGGAGATGTAGATGGACCGCTATGCCGAGGTGACCCGCAAGACGGGCGAGACCGACATTGTCGTAAAGCTCGACCTGGACGGAAGCGGCGTGTGCGATATCTCGACCGGCGTGCCGTTTTTCGACCACATGCTCAACGCTTTTGGCCGCCATGGTCTGTTCGATCTGACGGTGCACGCGGTGGGCGACGTGGAGGTCGATGCGCACCATACCGTCGAGGACGCGGGTATTGTGCTGGGCGAGGCGTTTTGCCAGGCGCTGGGCGACAAGGCGGGCATTACGCGCTTTGCCGACGCGGCGATCGCCATGGACGAGACACTTGTGATGGCTGCTGTTGATATTTCGGGCCGCGGGCAGGCCTACTGCGAGCTGCCCGTGCCGACCGAGCGCGTGGGCAGCTTCGATACCGAGCTGGCCGTCGAGTTCTTCTACGCCTTTGCGCGTGACGCCAAGCTCACGCTGCACGTGCGCGAGCTGGCGGGCAGCAACTCGCATCACATTATCGAGGCTGCCTTTAAGGCCGTGGGCCGCACGATGCGCCACGCCTGCGAGCTCGATCCCCGCGTGCAGGGCATCCCCAGCACCAAGGGATCGCTGTAACCGTTACAAGGGTAAAACCACCACAAAGGGGACAGGCACCTTTGTGGTGGTTTTGGATGATGAGAAGTGGAGGGGTCGCGTGGGCGAACCGAAGATCGTGGTGGTCGACTACCACAAGGGCAACTTGTCGAGCGTTGTGCGCGGGCTTGCGCGCGCCGGTGCCGTCGCCTGCACGTCGGACGACCCAGAGCAGATCCGTAACGCCGACGGCTTGGTCATCCCGGGCGTGGGCGCGTTCTATGACGCGATCGCCTTTATGCGCCAGAGCGGCGAGGCCGACGCGGTGCTCGATGCCGTCGCCGCCGGAACTCCGCTACTCGGTATCTGCCTGGGCCTTCAGCTATTTTTTGAGCGCGGCAACGAGGGCGTGCCTGCGGACGAGGGCGCGGTCGCCGACGGCAATGCCTCTGAGCAGACTGGCGGTCCCTGGGTCGATGGCCTGGGCATTATGCGCGGTTCGTGCACGCGCTTGGAGTCGAGCCGCCTTAAGGTGCCGCACGTGGGCTGGGACCAGGTGCACATGACGCCCGCCGGTGCGGCCGATCCGTTGCTTACTGGTTTTGCCGAGGGTGCCAACATGTACTTCACCCACAGCTACGCGGTGGCCGACGATGCCGATGCCGCCGATGTGCTGGCACGCACGCACTATACGCGGAGTTTCCCGTGCATCGTGCGCCACGGCAACGTGTGGGGCTGCCAGTTCCATCCCGAGAAATCCTCCGCGCTGGGTCAGCGCATCCTTAAGAACTTCGTCAACATCGTCGAGGAGGTTGGCCGATGATTCTGTTTCCCGCAATCGATTTGATCGGCGGCAAGGTTGTGCGCCTGGAGCGCGGCGACCGGAGCCGCTGCAAGGTATATTCCGACGACCCCGTGGCCGTGGCCCGCTCCTTTGCCGAGCAGGGCGCGAGCTGGGTGCACGTCGTCGACCTGTCCGCCGCCTTTGGCGAGGACGAGGACGCGCGCGCTGCTAACTCGGCGGCGATTAAGGCCATCTGCGGCGTCGACGGTCTGTCTGTGGACGTGGGCGGCGGCGTCCGCTCGCTCGCGCGCATCGACGAGTTGGCCGGCTACGGTGCGCGTCGCATTGCGCTGGGCACCGTGCTGGTGACCGAGCCGGGTTTTGCCGAGGTGGCGGCCCAAGGCTTTGGCGAGCTGCTGGTGGCAGACATCGCCGCCCGCGACGGCCAGGTCAAGGTGAACGGCTGGCGCGACGGCGCGGGCGTGGCACTCGACGATGCCGTGGCACAGCTCACCGAGCTGGGTTTTAAGCACCTGGTCTACACCGACATCGCGCGTGACGGCATGCAGACGGGCATCGATGTGGCGGCGTATCGCCATGTGGCCGAGGTCGCGGGCTTTCCCGTCGTGGCATCGGGTGGCATCTCGACGCTCGACGACATCCGTGCGCTGGCCGCAGTGGGTGAGGGCGCGATTGAAGGTGCTATTACCGGTCGCGCGCTCTACGAGGGCAACTTTACGCTGGTACAGGCGCTGGCCGCCGCCCGAGGGGAGGAGTAGCCCATGCTTACCAAACGTGTGATTCCCTGCCTGGACGTCAAGGACGGCCGTGTGGTCAAGGGCGTCAACTTTGTGAGCCTGCGCGATGCGGGCGATCCGGTGGAGCTGGCGCGCGTCTACGATCGCGAAGGTGCGGACGAGGTCGTATTTTTGGACATTACCGCGACGAGTGACAACCGTGCGACGACCATCGAGATGGCGGCGCACGCGGCCGAGGAGCTCGCTATTCCCTATACCGTGGGCGGCGGCTTTCGCGACTTGGCGGGCATGCGGACCATGGTTGCCGCCGGTGCTGACAAGGTGTCGCTCAACTCGGCGGCCGTGCGTGACCCGTCGCTGATTAGCCGGGCTGCCGCGGCTTTTGGCGGTCAGGCCGTGGTCGTGGCGATCGATGCCAAGCGCGTCGGTTTGCCCGGAGAGCCGGGTGCCGACAAGTGGGAGGTCTTCACGGCGGGCGGCCGCAACGCCACGGGTATCGACGCGGTGGCGTGGGCCGAGGAAGCGGCTCGTCGCGGCGCCGGCGAGATCTTGCTGACCAGTATGGATCGCGACGGCACCAAGGCCGGCTTTGACCTGGCGCTCACCCGCGCCGTGGCCCGCGCGGTGCCGATTCCGGTGATTGCGAGCGGCGGCGTGGGCACGCTCGAGCATTTCGCCG
>CABUHP010000100.1 GCA_902491415.1 uncultured Collinsella sp. | reverse complement strand
CTTGTGGCGCTTGACGCCGGAACAGCGCGAGCGCTTCGATGTCGCTCTGGATCGCTGGCTCAAGTCGTCGGTTCGTGCCGAGCTGCTCGCGTGGCCGTGCATCCGTGCCGAGGTGCCGTTCTTCTCGCTGGGCTGCGAGGACGAGGATATCGCCCGCTACGGCGCCTATGCCGAGGGCGCCATCGATGTCTTGGCAACCGACCCGGCCGATCCGTCGCGCGCACTGGTCATCGATTACAAGACGGGTGGCACGCCGGATGAGACGCCGGACCAGCTGCTCGAGAAGCACGCTCTGCAGGCGCGCGTCTACGCTGATGTTCTGCACAAGGCGGGCTTTGAGGCCGTGACCGTCAAGTTCGTTCGCGTGGAGCAAGCGAACCCCGCCATCTTCGTCGGACCCGCCGAACCCCAAGTAGTCACCTACAATCTCTAGCCCTCAGATAACTTGCGGTGGAATACGGACTGTTTTGGCCAAAAAAGCCGCCAAACAGTCCGCATTTCACCGCAACGCATGGGAGAGCCTGGGGCGGTACAATGACTCGAACGGTTCAAACGAATAAGGAGCCATCATGCAGCTCACCAAAATGCTTAAGGTGACGCCGGAGGAGCTTTTTGACGCTCTGGCGGGGTTCATCATGCAGGATATCGAGAACGCCACGGGCAAGCGTCCCAGCCGCAACAAGCTCAACGGTTATAAGTACGAGAAGCGCGCCCAGTCCGCAAAAGGCAAGGCCAAGGGCACGGCGATCAAGGTTAAGATCAAGCACTTCGACTACCCGTGCCTCTATGAGGTCCGTTTTCAGTATGCGGCGGGCATCAATACCATGCGCTATGAGGCTGCACCTGCTGGCGATGGTGCCTGCGAGCTCACCTATACCGAGGATTTTCAGGGTGTGGGTGGCAACACGTCTGGCACGCGCGGCAAGCTTGGCCTCTTCTTCTATGAGCGAAAGCTCAAGAGCCACGCCAACCAGACGATTGATCAAATCGTCAAATACATCGAGGGTGAGCGTCGCGTAAGGGCTAATCCCGCCTTCGCCGATGATACTGCCGAAAACGCTTCGGATGTATTCCATTGATACCCTGTGCAAAAGCTTTACCACTCTTCACATCAGCTGTGAACACTTCAGGCTTCGAGCCAGTAGCGAGCGGCCCGACATAATTAGTTGATGGAAGTACCAAATGAATAAGAATGCCACTACGCAACTGCACATCTATTCCGCCTTTTTCGTTCTCGCGGGATTTGTTTTAAATCGGGGAGTGTTTCTACTTTTCCTTGCGGAGAAAGGAATGTCTGTCACGGAAATTGCGCTTTATCAAGCCCTGTTTAACATTGCAACGGTCGTCCTCGAGCTGCCAACAGGGTTGATAGGCGATTTCTTTGGAAAGAAGTTTTCGATTCAAGTGGGCGTGCTGCTGCTTTTCTTCCATACGGCTGGCATGCTGTTGCTCTCAGGTCCCTTTCTTGTCGTGCTTTCCCTTGTTGAGGCACTCGCCTACTCCCTTCAATCGGGATCCGAACAAGCGCTTTTATATGAAATTGCCCGGAATGCCGGTCAAGGAGAGCGCTTCCTCACCATCAACGCTCGGCTGCTTGCCGCGCAATCAATCGCGACGGGAGTGGCAATCGTACTTGGATCATTCATTGCCCAAGTATCTTGGAGTGCCCTCTACGTATGCGTTTCCGTTTTCTATCTCCTGCAGCTTTTCCTTCTGTATCCCATTGAGAGGATGGAAACGACCCATTCCAAAAACTCTGGGGAGGAAAGGTTTGACGTAGCCAAGATGTTCAGACGCGAAACCTGGTGCATTGGAGAATCAGCTTTTGCGGTGTTGCTTCTTCTAATCGGCACAAGCATGCTCGATGGATTCTATGGGAGTTATTACAACTTGAATCAGTTGGTATTCGACGCATTTGATGCTCCCGTCTCCATAATAGGAATCTTTTTCGGTGCATCCTATGCAGTAAATGCGACGGCCTACATTGCAGCAGATTTCTTCTCGTCGCGTTTCGGGAAAAGAAATACCATGCTCGGCTCGATGCTAATCGAGGCCGGTCTTTTCATGATTCTTCCGTGGTTCGCTTCAAATCCGCTGTGTTTGTTTGGCCTTAGCATGGTGCTTTGCTTTCTCCCAGAAGTGGTGTACATCACTTCGGAAAACTTAATCCAAGACGCGATAGCGGACGATCTCCGCGCGACGATCCTTTCCGTCGCGTCTCTGGTAAGGGCTCTCTTTTCCGCAATGTTTTTCTCCATATTTGGACATGTGTTGGGGTTATATCCCATTCAGATAGCGCTCGGTATTATTGGTACAATCGCGATAGCAATTACCGCCGTTGTTTCATTGAAAATGGTAGGAATGCAGGTCTCCAAGAATTGATATATCGATTGACGAGCTATCCGAAGCGTCGAGCCTTCTTGATGGACATGACTATTCGTCACAAATTATTTCGCGCATCGCCGGGGTTCCAGTAATACTCGATGTATCTGGATGCCCTCATTCCCCTTTTTGAAGGTACCAAATTAGCTACCCGTGTGGGTTTGGCTAGGTTCGGGTGCCGTCCGCGCCGTGCGGTAAAATCGTTCAGTCAGAACACGAACCCGCATCGGAGCTCATCACATGGCATTCGTCCATCTGCACAATCACACTGTTTTCTCCATGCTCGACGGCGCAACCCGTATCCAGGATATGGTCAATCGTGCCGTTGAACTTGGCATGCCCGCCGTGGCCATTACCGACCACGGCTACATGTATGGCGTGCCCGACCTGGCGCTGGCCTGCGACGCCGTCAATCACAACACGCCCGAGTACAAAACCTGGAGCCACGACAAGGCCTTCTTGGAAAAGGACCGCCGCGACGAGCTGGTGGAGCCCGACCCCGAGGCAAACCCGCGCGAGCATGCCCAGTACGTCAAAGACATGGCCATGTGGGACGAAAAGGGCAACATCGACGAGCTCAAGCCGCCCCTGGTCATCAAGCCCATCTTTGGCTGCGAGGTCTACTTTACGCCGGACGAGACCCTTGCCCGCGACCACAAGCCCGAGCTCTACCATATGATCCTCCTGGCCAAAGACCAGGAAGGCTACGTCAACCTGATGCAGACGGTCTCCGAGGCCGCCGTGCAGGGCTTTTACTACAAGCCGCGCGTGACGCTCGACAACCTGCGCCGCCATGCCAAGGGCATGATCTGCACGAGCGCCTGTATCGCGGGCATCATCCCCAAATACATCGACCGCGGCGACATGGAAGGCGCCATCAAGTGGGCCGAGACCTTCCGCGATACCTTCGACCCCGGCGACTTCTACATCGAGATCCAGGAACACGGCATCACCACCGACAACGGCCTGACTGACGAGCAGATGGACCGCACGCTCATCGATATCGCCAAGCAGGTGGGCGTCAAGGTCATCGCCACCAACGACTTCCACTACCTGCGCCGCGAGGATGCGCCCGTGCAGGACGTCATCATGTGTATTGGCATGAACGCCAAGGTCGATGACCCCAACCGCATGCGCATGACCGGCTCGGAGTTTTACATGAAGACCGAGGAGGAGATGCGGGCGATGTTCCCGTATTGCCCCGAGGCCTGCGACAACACGCTCGAGATCGCCGACAAGTGCTACGTTGAGCTGGACTGGGACTCTATCATCCTGCCGCGCTTTCCGTTGCTCGATCCCGGCGAGACGCACGAGAGCCAGTTCCGCCGCGAGTGCGAGAAGGGCCTGCGCCAGCACTATGGCGACGACTGGGCCACGCGCGAGATCGGTGGCGTCAACATCAAAGAGCGCTTTGAGTACGAATACAAGGTCATCTGCGACAAGGGCTTTGCCGCCTACTTTTTGATCGTTGCCGAGTACGTGCAATGGGCTAAGGACAACGGCATCGGCGTCGGCCCCGGCCGTGGCTCGGCCGCCGGCGCTATCGTCGCCTACGCCATGAACATCACCGCGTTCGACCCGCTCGAGAACGGCCTGATGTTCGAGAGGTTCCTGTCCCCGCAGCGTACCGAGATGCCCGATATCGATATGGACTTCGACGATGAGCGGCGCCTCGAGGTCGTGGAGCACGTTCGTCAGCTCTACGGCCCCGAGAAGGTCACCCACGTCATCACCTACTCGACCATTAAGGCCAAGCAGGCCATCAACGACGCCGCGCGCGTTCTGGATTACCCGGTCTACATGGGCCAGCGCCTGTCCAAGATGGTCTCGAGCGACCCCAAGGTCAAGCTCAAACAGGTGCTCGAAAAGCAACCCGGCAAAGAGGATCTGTTTAACCCCGATTTTGCCGAGGCCTATAAAAAGGACGACGACGCCCGCCGCATCATCGACACGGCGCTCTCGATTGAGGGCCTCACCCGTGGCGAGGGCGTGCACGCGTGCGCCGTTCTGATCTGCCGCGACCCCGTCAACGAGCACGTGCCCACCAAGCTCGACACCAAGGGCGGCGTCGAGATTACCCAGTACGAGGGCCATACCGTTGCCGACATGGGCCTGCTCAAGATGGACTTCCTGGGCCTGCGCACGCTGACGGTTATCTCCAAGGCCAAGGCAAACATCAAAAAGAACTTCGGCATCGACATCAAAGAGGAAGAGATTCCCTTTGACGACCCCGAGATCTTTAAGCTCATGGGCTCCGGTCATACCGCCGGCGTCTTCCAGGTCGAGTCCGCCGGCATGACGGCCACGATCAAGAACATGAAGCCCACCGAGTACAAGCACGTCGTGGCATTGATCGCCCTGTACCGCCCGGGCCCGCTGGGTGCCGGCATGGTGTCGTCCTACATCAACCGTATGAACGGCAAGGAGCCGGCCGTCTCCTACGACGACCGCTTGGACGACATCCTGGGCGAAACCTATGGCACCATGGTCTACCAGGAGCAGGTTATGCTCATCTCCGTCGAGATGTGTGGCTTCTCCAAGGGCGAATCGGACTCGCGTATCCGTAAGCCCGTGGCTAAGAAAAAGATCAAGCTGCTTACCTCGACGGTGCTCCACTGGGAGGATGGCTCGGACGAGACCACCTACGACCACTGGATGAACGGCGCCATCAAGAACAACTACACGCGCGAGGTCGCCCAGAAGATTTGGGACGATGTTCTCGAGTTCGCATCTTACGCCTTTAACAAGTCGCACTCCGCCGGCTACGCCATCCTGGTTATGCAGACGGCGTGGCTCAAGGCGCACTATCCGCATGAGTACATGGCGGCCGTTCTGACGTCCTATACGGGCAAGACCGACAAGATCGTGCACTACGTCTCGGCGTGCCGTCACGACGGTATTCCCGTGCTGTCGCCAGATGTCAACGAGTCCGGCACCGAGTTCACGGCTACCAAGGAGGGCGTGCGCTTTGGTCTGGCCGGCATCCGCGGCGTGGGTACCGGCGTGGCGCAGGCGATTATCGCCGAGCGCGAGGCGGGCGGTCCGTTTAAGACGCTGCACGACTTTGTCGAGCGTGTGGACTCCAGCCAGGCAAACCGCCGCGTGATCGAATCGCTCATCAAGGCAGGCGCCTTCGATTCCACGGGCTACCCGCGTCGCCAGATGATGCACTTTGTGGACAAGAACAACCCCGAGAACATCATCGACGCCGCGGTGAAGCGCCAGAAGGATCGCGCGAGCGGTCAGACGTCGTTCTTCGATATGTTTGGCGATGTTGAGGGCTCGGGCTTTGAGGTCAGCGTGCCCGA
This sequence comes from uncultured Collinsella sp., assembly GCA_902491415.1. GTDB lineage: Bacteria > Actinomycetota > Coriobacteriia > Coriobacteriales > Coriobacteriaceae > Collinsella. The sequence goes on along the minus strand of CABUHP010000100.1, from coordinate 906 downwards.
TCCGGACGGCCAGGAGTGGGACCGCCACCTTAAACTGAGCCAGGAGAAGGAGGTTCTGGGCATCTATGTCTCGGACCACCCGCTGCGCCCGTTTGAGTATGCACTAGCCAAGGCGCGCGACTTCTCGTTCTCGCAGATTGACACCGGCTACGAGGTGCAAAACCCCACGGGCGGCACTATCAACCAGGAGATTCCCGAGGGCAAGGCGCTGTGGTGGGCCGGCATGGTCTCGAGCGTGTCCAAGCGCGTGACCAAAAACGGCGACCCCATGGGCATCGTGCAGCTCGAGGACATGGAAGGCGAGGCCACGGTCGTGGTGTTCCCCAAGACCTACAAGGAGGCCGAGGGGTATCTGTACGGCGAGGTCGATCCCGAGACCGGCGCGCAGCTGTCCGACGCGTTTGTGCGCATTAAGGGCAAGCTCGAGCGCTCGGACCGCGGCGACCAGATCATCGCGCAGGAGATCGTGCCGCTGGAGCTCAACGAGGAGAACAACAAGCCCAAGGTGTTTGAGGTCATGGTGCCCAACAGCCGCTTTAGCCAGGGCAATATGGCGCGCTTGGCCACGGTGCTTACCGCCAACCCGGGCGGTGACCGCGTGGAGATCTTTATCGAGCAGGTGGACGGGCGCGTGCTGCGCGCCGAGGTGCCTGCCAAGGTCAACGCGCGCTCGATTCCGCTGCTAGCCGAGGCCAAGGCGATTGTGGGCAACCAGGGCCGCGTGACGGTTATCTAAGCCACCCCGGGTGAGATTGGAGGAAGTGATGGCGCAGGGGACGTTTGTGCAGGCGCTTCGTAAGGAAGCGGCGTTGAGCGGCACCTTTATGAAGGGGCGTTCGCTCATGCTCAACGGCGCCGTGCTGTCGATCGAGGACAGCGGCTCGCCCTTCTCCAAAAACGTGACGG
>CABUHP010000099.1 GCA_902491415.1 uncultured Collinsella sp. | reverse complement strand
CTTTTTTAGTACTCATCTGGCACATGCCGGATACGGGTGCGGAGCGAGCGCTTTAAAAAATGCCAAGTTTTCTGTTTGCACTTTTCGATTCCTCGTGTATACTGACTTTCGCATTTAACGGAGAGTTGTCCGAGTGGCCGAAGGAGCACGATTGGAAATCGTGTAGGCGTCAAAAGCGTCTCCAGGGTTCAAATCCCTGACTCTCCGCCAGTTAATTCCAAAGCAGGCCTTCGAGCCTGCTTTGTTTTTACCCCACGCGGAGGGGTGGCAGAGTGGTTGAATGCGGCGGTCTCGAAAACCGTTTGGCCTGTATAAGGTCACGAGGGTTCGAATCCCTCCTCCTCCGCCATTTTGGTTGAGAAAGCTCCCGAAAACGGGGGCTTTTTTGTTTAGAGTCCCTTACAAGCAAATACGGCGGAGGAGGAGGGATTCGAACCCGCCAGGGCGCAAAGCGTAAAGAAAACGCGCCAGTGGCGCGTTTTTAGCGCAGCGCGGTCGGCGCAAGCCGACCGAATAAATTTTGAGCGCCGCTCAAAATTTGGACATCCCTCCTATTCAGCCACGCCCCCATTGCTTTCGATTTCACCTTGAATCTCAAACATGTACATCACCCTCCAAAAACGACATTTTTCGGCATCTTTGGAGGCTGATGTACATGTTTGGTGCCTACGCCCCCACCCAGTCCCGACCGTTTACCGAGCAATAGGGTCACCACGCCCGCCAACCATGTACTATGTACGGGCATTGTCTAAACCCGCAACCAAAAGGACCCCATCTTGCCCGTCGTCGCCGCTATGACCGTTACCTCACACGCCACGGATGCCATGGTCGCTATTCCGTTTTGGCTCGAGATGTTCGCTGTTGTCGCGGCATCGATCTCAGGCGTGCTGGTCGCGCGCGAGCACAAGCTCGACCTGGTAGGCGCCGTCGCGCTCGCTGTGGTCTGCGGACTGGGCGGCGGTCTTTTGCGCGATATGACGCTGCAGGTGGGCAACGTCTACATCCTCAACCAGCCAATGGCGCTGCCGCTTTCCATTGCCACGGCAGCCATCATCTATATTTTCCCGGCAATCGTCGACAAGCCCGAAAAACTCATTCCCCTGCTCGACATCATCTCGGTCGGCATCTACGCCGCCACTGGAGCAGACAAGGCGCTGGTCTACGGCTTTGCGCCGGCGGTGTGCATCATGATGGGCTTTTTCACCGCGGTGGGCGGTGGCATGTTGCGCGACGGCTTTATGGGCGTGGTTCCGGGCATTTTCCAACGTACTAACTTTTATGCCATCGCCGCCATCGCCGGATCGACAAGCTATGTGTGTCTCGTTATGAGCGGCATCATGAGCAATGTCGCCGCGCTGGTCGTATGCGTTGTCGTGACCATGGGTCTGCGCTGGCTCTCGCTGCGCTTTGACATCAAAAGCCCCACCGAAGAGGACATCGCGCGCTTTTTGCACCGCAAAAAGTAGATTGCGCGGGCTCATCCTTCGAAATACAACCGAGAGGTTCTTTTAGAGCGCCCACGCGTTGGGTACCCTGTTAGATGCATATCGAGCATCTAACGAAGGATTCACTATGCCCCGCAATCAATTCCCGTCGACCCAGCGCTGTAAAGCGTGGGGCCGCATCACCATCCTATTCGCACTCATCGCGCTGGCGATCACCGCGCTTCCCACGGCGTCGTTCGCCGGCACAGACACCGCAGGCAACGTACTTGCGACCGACAATGACGCCAATTCGTCCGGCGTCGAAGGTGACCTGTACTGGGCAGGTCAGGCCCTCAACTTGGACGATGCGTCCATCGGCCGCGACATAATTGCAGCAGGCGAGAGCCTCTCCATCCGCGACTGCACGGTGGGCGGCGCCGTCCGCTTGGCGGCGCGCACCATCGACATTGCCAAGACTACGGTTGATGGCAGCGTGACCGTTGCCGCCCAGCATGTCGTGCTCAATTCCGACAGCACCGCCAACTGTTTCTATGCGATAGGCGAGACGGTTGCCCTGCGCGGCTCTACCAAGTCGGCAGCGCTTGCGGGCGATACGGTGACTATCGATGGCACCGTCGAGGGCGATGTCGAGGTTTGGGCCGATAAGCTCATCCTGGGCAAGAACGCCCACATCACCGGCACCGTGAACGCGCACGTCTCCGAGGACCCCGAGCGCGCCGCGGGAGCCGAGGTCGGTGCGCTCAAGATCGACCGCACCGAGAACGAAGATACTTCCACCGTTAACGATGTCATCGGCGGTATCGTCGCCGCGGCGCTTTCCACCTGCTTTGTCGCCCTACTGCTCGAACTCGTCTTTCCGCGCGCAACCGCCAGCGCCGCCGGCATGCTCCACCAGCGCCCCATGCCCCTGTGGGTGAGCGGTCTTCTGGGCACGATTGCTATCGTCCCCGCCGTCCTACTGCTAATTATCTCTATCGCTGGTCTGTCGCTTGCCGGAGCCCTCATGTGCGGTGTTATTGGCATCGCGTTGGTGTCGAGCGCCTTTGCGGGGTGCGCGATCGCCCGCATGGTCGGACACAACCAGAACCGCTACGCCATGGCAGCCGCGGGCGGCGTGGCCGCGGGCGCGCTTACGGCAATCCCCCTCGTAGGCGATTTCATCAGCGGCGTGGCCTTTGTCTTCACGCTCGGCTATGTTATCCAGATCATCTGGCGCAACGCTCACCTCAAGTCGCAACAGCCGGCTAATACGCCGGAACTCCCCACCGCCTAGCCGCCAACCACCACAAAGGGGACAGGCACCTTTGTGGTGGTGCAAGCGAACCTGTCCCCCTTGCACCAAAAAGGGCGCCGACCATCGCGGTCGACGCCCTTTCTTATTGGCGGTTATAAGCCCCAGCGCTTATTTGTTGACCTGGCCGGCGCGGACGGCAGCCTTCTTGCGGTCGGTGGCATTGAGCAGACGCTTGCGCAGGCGAATATTCTTGGGAGTGATCTCCACCAGCTCGTCATCGGCGATGTACTCCAGCGCCTCCTCCAGCGAGAAGGTGCGGGGCGGCACCAGCTGCACGGAAATATCGGAGGTCGAGGAACGCTGGTTGCCCAGGTTCTTGGTACGGGCGATGTTGACGACCATGTCGCCGGCCTTGCTGCGCTCGCCCACGATCATGCCCTCGTAGCACTCGGTGCCCGGCTCAACAAACAGCTGGCCGCGCTCCTGCAGCGTGCCCAGGGCATAGGCAACGGCCTTCTCGGTGGTCATGGAGATCATGGCACCGTTCTGACGGTTGCCGATCTCGCCGGCGTAGGGACCGTACTCCAGGAAGGTGTGGTAGAACACGCCCTCGCCGTGGGTGACGTTCATGATGCGGTTCTTAAGGCCCATGATGCCACGCGTCGGGATCTTGAACTCAAGGTGCGTCACGATGCCCGAGGTATCCATGCTCGTCATGATGCCGCCGGAGGTGCCGAAGACCTCAACGACCTTGCCCGAGTACTCGTCCGGGCATTCGACGACGGCCTGCTCGACGGGCTCCAGCTTGTTGCCGTTCTCGTCCTTCTTAAACAGAACGCGGGGACGACCGACCTGGAACTCAAAGCCCTCGCGGCGCATGGACTCCATCAGAACGGACAGGTGCAGGATGCCGCGGCCCGAGACCTCGACGCCGCTCTTGTCCTCGAGCTCCTCGATCTTCATGGTCACGTTGTTCTCGGCCTCGTTGAACAGGCGCTCCTTAAGCTGACGGGCGCCCACGATGTCGCCGTCGCGACCGACGAGCGGGGAGGTCGAAGCCTCAAAGACGATGGACAGGGTCGGCGGGTCGATCTCGATGGGCTCGAGCTCGACGGGGTTCTCGGGGTCGGTGTAGACATCGCCGATATCGGTGCGGTCAATACCCACGACGGCGGCGATATCGCCGGCGCCGACTTCCTGGCACTCGGTGCGGCCCAGGTAGTCGAAGGTAAAGAGCTGCTTGACGGTAGCGGTGGCGCTGGAGCCGTCGTTCTTCACGACCAGAATCTGATCGCCCTGGTGAATGGCGCCGGAGTACACGCGACCGATACCGATGCGGCCAACGAAGTTGGAGTGGTCGATGGTCACGCACTGCATGGCCAGCGGGGCGTTCTCGTCAACCTCGGGCGCGGGCATGTCGTCGATGATCATATCGAGCAGCGGATACATGTCCATGTTGCCGTCGTTGGGGTCAAGGCGGGCAAAGCCATTCATGGCGCTGGCGTAGACCACGTGCTCCATGGCGAACTCAAGCTGGTCGTCGGTAGCGCCCAGGTCGGCCATAAGGTCCAGGCAGTCGTTGTAGGCCTTCTCGGGGTTGGCGCCCGGACGGTCGATCTTGTTGATGACGATCATGATCTTGAGGCCGGTGTCGATAGCGTGACGCAGCACGAAGCGGGTCTGGGGCATGGGGCCCTCAAAGGCGTCGACCAGCAGCAGGGCGCCGTCGGCCATACGCAGCACGCGCTCGACCTCGCCGCCAAAGTCGGCGTGGCCCGGGGTGTCGATGACGTTGATCTTGACGTCCTTGTACTCGATAGAGATGTTCTTGGCGAGAATCGTGATGCCGCGCTCGCGCTCCTGGTCGTTAGAGTCCAGGACGCGGTCCTCGACCTGCTGGTTGGCACGGAAGGCGTCCGTGGCACGCAGGAGCTTATCGACCATCGTCGTCTTGCCGTGGTCGACGTGGGCGATGATGGCGATGTTCCTCAGATTGTCTACGCGCATGTAGTTCCCCTATCTTCTATCCATATACAAACGGCACGCGTATGCGGCCCGCCCAGCGATGTAACGCTCAGCGGGAATATTGAGCCTTTTACCGAAAACTCGTTTATTTTAGCGATTTTAGATGAGAGGGGTTTCCTCACCTGCAGGTTCAGGGTCGCTCCACATAAAACCATCGCCGGCGCCCATGCCCTCATACAGCACATATGCCGAAAAGCCGCTCTCGAGCGTCGTCTCAAAGAAGCTCACGAGTAGAGCGTCATGGTAGCCACCGTCAATCTCGACGCAGCCGGTATAGCCGATGGCATAGCGGGCGATACGGCCCAGGCCCTCGTCCTTAAGGCCCATCTTGTGCTCGGAGATAAAGTTGGTGGCAGCCTCCAGGCATGCCTCCTCGCCATCCTCGTCGAGCGCGGCCAGATAGCGGTTGGAAGCAGCGTCCTCGATCGCCACAACTACGCCCGGATTCTCGCCGGCGGCAAGGTCGTCCAAGAACGCACCAATCAGGTCACACACCATGGCGTCGAGCTCGGCGGAGACGTTACCGGCGTCCTGCATATCCTGTGCCATCTCTAGACCTTCCCATCGAATCCGGCGTCGTTACAGTTCTTGTGCCTCGGCAGCGATCTTGGCGGCAGCGTCGCGGGCGCGCGTCATATCCATCGCGCGCTTGTCGAGTACCTTGATCTGGTTGGTCAGCATGACTGCATCGACCACACCCCAGATTACCAAGCCTGTTGAAATCGAAAACCCAAGCGCACCAACTGTACCACGAAGACGAGAACAGATTACCGCGACAAGGGCGGAGATGATAACCATCTTGATATAGGAGCCGCGGCGCTCGCGAAGCGTGCGGGCCTGCGTCACATAGGCGATGCGAGCCGCCTCGGATGCCTCCGAGCGCATCTGGGCTTCACGCGCGATGGCGGCCGCTTCAGCCGATACGCGGGTACCCATCAGCGACCTCTCCGCTCGCGTGCCAGACATTTAGAAATCATCGGGGGAGAGCGTATGGACGAACTCGTCGAACTTCTCGAACTCCTGCTCGTCGTCAACTTCCTCGGCATGGGCAGAAACGGTACCCAGGCGATTCATGATGTCGTCCTCCACGAACATGGGGGCATTACTGCGCACGGCAAGGGCAATGGCGTCACTGGGGCGGGCGTCAATCTTGCGCTCGTCACCATCGACCAGCACGACAATCGTCGCATAGAACACCGGCGGCTCGGCACGAACGATCTCGATGCGCTCGAGCTTGGCACCCAGGGCATCGACGGTGTCAAGCAGCAGGTCATGCGTTATCGGGTGCTCGGCGCGACCGCTATCGATGCCACGGCTAATGGCCGCGGCCTCAAACGAGCCGGTCTGAATGGAAAGCGAACGCAGGGGCGCCGTCGAATCCGACTTGCCGCAGCGCTCACGAAGCACAATAAGCGATGGCACGGGACCGGCGGCCATGACGATGGTCTCTATGTCGACACGAACCATGGAACACCTCCGGTACGTAGCGGTTAACACACGGCAGGGTCGCCGCATTGAATAGCTATACTACCCAATCTTTCGCCCAGCACACAAAATCAAAGTAGTTAATTTGGGACGGGGCTATTTTGACTACTTTTGTTAGATAAGAAAAAAGCCCCGAGGCTATGCCCCAGGGCTCTTAACGTTTTGATGGTGGACCTGACAAGATTCGAACTTGTGACCTCCCGGTTATCAGCCGGACGCTCTAACCAACTGAGCTACAGGTCCATCATGGTGGAGGTTAGGGGGATCGAACCCCTGACCTCAGGCTTGCAAAGCCCGCGCTCTCCCAGCTGAGCTAAACCCCCACGGAGAAAGTAATAAACACCCCAGCGGCGACTCGGCTCTCGCTGGGGTGTTTATTGCGAAAGAAAGTGGTGGACCTGACAAGATTCGAACTTGTGACCTCCCGGTTATCAGCCGGACGCTC
>CABUHP010000098.1 GCA_902491415.1 uncultured Collinsella sp. | reverse complement strand
TGTTTCGGTCCAGGCGGTTGAGCGGCTGCATGTCAGTCGCGGCAAAGCCGTCGCCCATCGCCAGCAACAGATCGCTGGCGTAGTCGGTGAGCGTGCGCTCGCCGGTGCCGTCACCGTGGACGATCATGCCGGCAGGCTTATCGATGGCCATGAGCCAGGCGTCGCAGTAGAGGACTTGAGGTTCTTCGTTCATGTGTAAGCCTTTCGGTTAGCTAATTCCCACAAACATGCAGCCCGAGGTGGCGCCGCGCAGGCGGGCGGCGGGCTTGCGGCCGGCTTGAGCCGCCTCGACGGCGCGACGGACGCGAGCGACGGCACGGCCAATCTCATCGGCCTCGAGCAGGGTTCCGTCGACCATAAGACGACGGACGCCGGCGTCGAGCAACTGCGGTACCTGCGGCGTGAGGTCGATGGGGTAGGCATCGTACAAGCGAGAGCGGCCATGGATGTCGGTGCGTACGGGCATGACCTTGCCGTCGATATTCTTGAGCGAGAGCTTGCGGGCACGCAGGCGGCAGTTGGCGCAATCGTGGATGCAGCCGTTGGCAACCTGCAGGATGCAATGCTCGCTTGTCATGACGCGCGGGCGGCCAAAGACGGCGATGCCCAGAGTCGCGGGCGCGGCGGCGCCGAGCGAGACAATCTCGTCGAGCGTGATCTCGGGCGAGAGCCAAAACGCACCGGCTCCGCGCTCGGCAAGCGCCTCCATGCAGGGCGTGTTGTGAACCGGCAGGCAAGAGCGAATCTCGGCCGTGGCGCCGGCATGCGCGGCCAGGGCAAGCTCAGAGATGTTGCCAATAGCGACCGTGGCGCCGGCAACAACCCACGGGTCGACGCGTACGTGGTCAACGGCGCGGCAGACCTCGTCGAGTACGGGTACGATGTCCTGCTCAAATACATCGGCGGGGGAGAGCTCCGCCGCATCGAGCGCGTCGGTGGTCATGTAGATGCGCGTTGCACCCTCCGCGCGAGCGGCCTCGGCGGCCTCGAGCGAGGTGACGGTGGCGCAGATCTGCGGCTCATCGCGGTAGTGCTCGGGCGCGGGGCGGGAATCACTGGTTACAATCGCCGGCAGCTCGAGCGTTTTCGCGCGCTCCTCGTACGGTGCCAGAATGGCCTCTTCCAGCGCCTTACAAGCGGTGGCGCGCACCTTGTGCACGGCGGAAAAGCCCATACCGCAGCCGGCGTCGAGCGAAACGTCAAAGCTCGCGGACTCAAAGGGCGAGGACCCCATGCGGCCCACATGCTCAACCAGATCGGATGCCTCGACGGCGCGGGTCTTGGCGGCCTCGACGGTGAAGCCCGTGGCGGTGGCGGTGAGCGCGGGGTTGTCACAGCAGGTGAGTGTGACAGTAAACGGCTCGCCCAGGCGCGCCACGACGGACACGTCAACAGCTCGGCGGCGCAGCACATCGCGCTTGAGCGCGGCGCCGGCGGCGTCGATGGCGCGCTGACTGCGAATCACGCGGACGCGGCAGCCCTCGGGCATGCTGCGGGGCACGCGGCACTCAATGATGTCACCGGCGGCGGCATCATCGGCGGCAATGGTGGTCAGGAACTGGTCAAACTCGTTATCGTGGCGAAGCTCCAGCAGGTCGCCCTTGCCCACGGGCTCAAACAACTCAATGCGGGCGATGGCGGCGCGCCGACGGCGGTCGTCGGGCTTGAGGCCGCGCACATCGCGGTTGGCCAGACGGCTGCCCAGTACCGTGCCCACGATCTGGCCGCGGTTGTTGGAACGCTCATAGCTCATCATCTCGTCGCCCGAGGTGCCGTCCTGATAGGCGTGCGTAAAGTCGCGGTTGAAGCAGCGCTTGAGCTGGCGCTGGCGGGCGGCTTCCTCGTCCTTGGCAACGGCGGCTCCGGATAGCATGTCGTCAATTTCGTGACGATACACATCAACGATGGAGTACACGTAATCGGGTGCCTTCATGCGGCCCTCGAGCTTGAGCGATGCGGCGCCGGCGTCATACAGACGGCGAACAAGCTGTGAGGTGTTGGTGTCACGCGGGCACAGCGCGCGCTCGCGACCGGCAGGGGAGAGCGAGCGGCCGTTCTCGTCGATCAGCTCGTAGGGCAGGCGACAGGGCTGGGCGCACATGCCGCGGTTGGCCGATCGTCCCGCCATGGCAAAGCTCGACAGCAGGCACAGGCCCGAGTAGCAAAAGCAGATGGCGCCATGGCTGAAGACCTCGAGGTCCACATCGGGCGCGGCGTCGTGAATGGCGGCGATTTCGTCGATGGAGAGCTCGCGCGAGAGAGTCACGCGGTCGGCGCCCTGCTCACGGCACCAAAGGGTTCCGCGGTCGTCGTGGATGTTCGCCTGGGTCGAGATATGTGTCTCGATGCCGGGCATGGTGCGCTTGGCCTCAAAGAACAGACCCCAGTCCTGGATAATGAAGGCATCGGCGCCCAGCGTGGAGCAGCGATGAATGAGCTGCAGTGCATCGCCCATCTCGGACTGCTTGATGACGATGTTGACCGTGACGTAGACGCGCGACCCGGCTAGATGCGCGGCGCGGCAGGCTTGCTCAAAGGCCTCGTCGGTAAAGTTGGTTGCCTTGCGGCGGGCGTTGAAGCTGCCCATGCCGCAGTAGATGGCGTCTGCCCCCGCGGCGAGTGCGGCGGCAAAGGGCTCGGGCCCTCCGGCGGGCGCCAAAAGCTCGGGTCTGCGGTTGGTGGTTCGACTGGCGGTTGCGGTCATATCCTGCCTTTCAAAATGCTCAGATATTCAAAAGTATAGTGGTGCCGTTGCGGCAGGCGATGCCCGTGCTCCAAGCGGGATAAAGTCTTCAGCAGCTTGGGCTGGCTGACCCCGTGGAGAACCGTTCAGCGGTTCGGGGAAACCGTTGGGCGATAAAATATTCTCGCAAACTGATAATATTCTTGCATCGCACGGAAACCTTGATTACTATCCCAATCAAGCGCGGTGTTCAGACCGAACTGTGCCTCCCGGTGTGAACACCGCGCTCACACTCTCTCAATTGATCGTAAGGAGAAAAACATGAGCAAGACCGTCGTGTCTTCCGATAACGCGCCCGCAGCCATCGGTCCGTATTCCCCCGGTATCCAGACCGGCAACATGGTGTTCCTGTCCGGCCAGCTGGGCATCGATCCCGCAACCGGCAAGATGCCCGAGGGCGTCGAGGCCCAGGCCAAGCAGTCCCTTGCTAACGTCGAGGCCCTGCTGACCGCTGCCGGCGCCACCTTTGCCGATGTCGTCAAGACCACGGTCTACCTGGCCGACATTGCCGACTTCGCTGCCGTGAACGAGATCTACGCTTCCAAGTTCGAGGCCCCGTTCCCCGCGCGCAGCGCCTTCCAGGTTGCCGCCCTTCCGGCTGGCGGTCTGGTCGAGATCGAGGTCGTCGCCGCCCTCTAAGGCGTTGGCAACAACTCAACATGACATGCAAAAAGACCCTGCAGCGCGTGCGAGCTGCAGGGTCTTTTATCAAGTGACGGATCGCTTGTGGAGCCGCACTCCATTTTGCTCGTTAGCCCTCCTTGCGAACTTTTTGCAGGTAGCGGTAGACGCTGGGCTCAGAGATGCCCAGCGCGGCGGCGGCGCAGGCCACGGCGCCCTTGAGCATGAACACCCCGTTACCGTTGAGGTGGCGAATGACGTCCACGCGGTCGCTCTGACCAAGCGACGCTACATCCAGCCCGCGCGCGCTCAGCAACTCGGCAATGCTGCGGTCGATGAGCTCCTGTGTAGACTCCGAAAGGCTTTCGACCTCGATAGGGGCGGGCTCCGTGCGCGTCGGCGCCGCGTCGAAGCACGCCATGAGCTGCTGCGCCATGGCGTTGATGGAGCGCACGGTCGAGAGGTCGGTGTTGACGCAGAGCATACCGACGATCTCATCATTCTCGCGGATAAAGTACGTCGCTGACTCCAACGTCTTGCCGCCGGCACCGCGCCCCTCGTAGCCCGTAATAAACGGCAGGTCGCGATACTTGGCGTCGTGCATGATCTTGAGTGCCAGATCGGTGGCGGGACCGCCGACCTTGCGGCCGCTCACGATGCCGTTGCGAATATCGACGATGGCGTGGTCGGGATCCGAAAAATCGTGCAGCACGATTTCGCTGTTTTTGCCGAGTATCTGCTCCAGAAAATCGACCATCGGCAAAAAGCGACGTACGGTCTCGTTCACGGGCAACTCCTTTGGGTGAAATCGGAAATGTTCATAACAATTTTTTCTCATGGTAACACGCTGCCCATAATCTCGTATATCCGCAGGTACATTGCGTAATGCAGACGAACGGTAGGAATTTAGCGGTAAACGGTTGACCAAAAGAAATGTTAGATGTTATTTTGACCAGACACTTTCCTGACCTGCGGAAATGCGTAATTTCAGCTGAAGAATAGTCTGATAACAAAAAATTATTATTGAGAATGAGAATCATCTTTAATACGATATGCAATGAAGGCACAACCTCAACCCCGCACTGCGTCACAATAGAGCGTCAGATGCGAAAACAACTACTTCGAGGATTGGTGGTCAAATGACCCAGGAGACGGTTACGAACGGCACTGAAGCCCTGTTCACTCGCGAAGGCATGCCTCCCGTTAAGGAAATGATCCCGTGTGCCCTTCAGCACGTACTGGCATCGTTTGCCGGCATCATTACCCCGGCGGTCATCATGGCCGGCGTCTACGGCTTTAATAGCCAGCAGAGTACCGACATCATCCAGGTCGCGCTCATTCTTTCGGCGATCGACACGGCCCTTCAGGCCTTCGCTCCCTTCCGTCGCATCGGCGGCGGCCTGCCCATCGTCATGGGCGTTTCGTTCGCGTTCCTGCCGGCCCTGCAGGCCATGGGTGCCTCGGGCTTTAGCTTTGGTGCGCTGCTGGGTGGCGAGATCGTCGGCGGCGCCGTCGCGGTCCTCTTTGGTCTGGCCTACAGCAAGATCAAGTGGCTGTTCCCGCCCGTCGTGACCGGTACGGTCATCTTCTCCATCGGCGTTTCGCTGTATCCCACGGCCGTCAAGTATATGGCCGGCGGTATGGGTACGCCGCTGTGGGGCACCCCGCAGGCCTGGTGCGTCGCTCTTATCACCTTCGCCGTGGTCTTTGCGCTCGCCAACTTTGGCAAGGGCACGCTCAAGCTGGGATCCGTGTTCTTTGGCATGATCGTTGGCATGATCGTCTCCATCCCCTTTGGCATGATCGACTTCTCCAGCGTTGCCACCGCCCAGGTCTTCGCCCTTCCCAAGCTCATGCCCTACGCGCTCGAGTTTGATCCCGAGGTCTGCATTACCCTCGCCGTCGTGTTCCCCATGGTCGCCATTCAGGTTATCGGTGACGTCTCCGCCGCCTGCCTGGGCTCCATCGACCGTATGCCCACCGAGCGCGAGCTCTCCGGCGCTATCGTGTCCCAGGGCCTCACCTCTATGGTCGGCGGTCTGCTGGGCGGTCTTCCCACCAGCGCCCTTGGCCAGAACGTGGGCATCATCTGCTCCAACAAGGTCGTCAACAAGTGGGTCTTTGTGATCATTGCGGCCGTCTTTGCCATCGCCGGCCTATTCCCGCAGCTCTCTGCCGTCCTTTCCGCTATCCCGCAGCCCGTCATCGGCGGCGCGACCGTCGGCGTCTTTGGCACCATCACCATGAACGGCGTGCGCATGTTCACCCGCGAGGGCCTCACGCAGCGCACTACCACCATCGTCGGTACCTCCGTCGTCTTTGGTCTGGGTATCTGGATGGCCAGCGGTTGCCTTGCCGGCGAGGGTATGCCCGCCTGGGTGTCCACCGTCATCGGCTCCAATGCCGTAACCCCCACCGCCATCATGGCCATTGTCCTTAACCTGATCCTTCCGCAGACGCCGGTCGTGGCTCAGCACATCGATGCTGCCAAGGACGCTGCCGTGGATCTGGTCTTGCCCGAGAGCAAGAAGTAACCAATTCGGTGCTATTCGTCGGCGGACGCATCGCCTCGTCCGCCGACGTCATGCGGCGCCAAGCCGCACTTCAAAGGGTTTGTCCCTTTGGTGAAGCGTTGACGGGAGAGGGCCCGTTTCCGGTGTAGGCCGGCGCTTCGCACTCCGCCATGTCAGAGGTGTCAAACCCCGCCCCTGATGTCGAAGGGAGCATCCATGCTTCTGGTCGCTAACGGTTCCGTCTTTACCCGCAACGCGCAGGCCCCGTTCATTCCAAACGGTGCGGTCGCCATTGACGGAGATACGATCGTCGAAGTGGGCCCCGAGTGCGAGCTCAAGGCCAAGTACCCGGATGCCGAGTACGTCGACGCCCAGGGCAACCTCATCATGCCCGGACTCATCAACTGCCACACCCACATCTACTCGGGTCTGGCCCGCGGCCTTGCCATTAAGGGCTGCAACCCCACCAACTTCCTGGAGAATCTTGAGCAGCAGTGGTGGAAGATCGACGACAACCTGACGCTCGACGGCACCAAGGCCAGCGCCTATGCCACGATTCTTGACTCCATCCGCGATGGCGTCACCACGATCTTCGATCACCATGCGAGCTTCTGCGAGATCCCGGGAAGCCTCTTTACCATTAAGGATGCAGCTCAGGAGCTGGGCATGCGTTCGTGCCTGTGCTACGAGGTCTCGGATCGCCGCGGCCAGGAAAAGTGCGACCAGGCCATTGCCGAGAACGCCGAATTTGCCCAGTGGGCCGCCAAGGAGCGTCGCGATAACGACAACCACATGATCGCCGCCATGTTTGGCGGACATGCCACCTTTACGCTGTCGGACGAGACCATGGACAAG
>CABUHP010000097.1 GCA_902491415.1 uncultured Collinsella sp. | reverse complement strand
CCGCCACCTTATATCGTTTGCAATTTGTCATTGCGGGCTCCCCTCCGGGCGCTACTCGCCTACTCGCCGCTGGACGCGACCGTCTGACCCTCGACGCCGTTAAATCCAAACAGCATGTCGAGCGCCTGGATGTACCACGGCGCGTCCTTGCCGACTTCTTCGATTTCCTTGGCAACTTCGCTGGCCTTCTTGGCGTTCGACGACTTCTGGCTCGACGAGGCATCCGAATCGCCGTCCAGGCCCTGCACTTCAATCCTCTTCTCGCCGGGCATCACCAAGCCCAGGTCCTCGGATGCCGCATCCTTGATACCCTCCTCCGAGAGCAGCTTGTCGACGCTTTTTTGCAGCCCATCATTGTATTGCTGGCGAATCTCGACCTGCTTGGTCAAGATATCGCTCGAACGCTTTGCCACGTACAGGTCGCGCACGGGGAAATACAGGCTCACGAGCACCAGGGCAACGACGATGCCGATGAATAGCCCTCGCTGAGGACCGTGGGTAAAGTCGTAGATCGCCTTGACCACCGCGTTGTCGTTGGCGTAGTGCATAAAGTCCGAGCCCGAAAAACGGTTCGAGGGGCTGCTCGACCTATCGTGCGTTTGAGCCGACGAGCGCTGAGCATGCGACGAACGTGCCGGGCGCACTGGTCCATCTGTCGAAGTATTCACTTGAGCATTGGGGCGCGAGGTACTTGTCGGGCGCTGCATGGAGCGGTCGGCGCCGGCGTAGGCGGACCCACCGAGCTGCACCGTGCGCGCACGGCGAGGCGACGGCTCACGCGAACCGGCGGAATAGTACCTGTTGTCGTAAATCTGATCCATGTGCGCCTTGTGCGGTTGAGGTTTGTTTGCGCTAAGTATTCTAGTTATAGCACGAGCGCCCGCACCGCCTTCGCCAGCCTTTGCTCGACATAAAAAAGGCGCTGAGTCATATGGCCCAGCGCCCAATGGTGCTCAACAGCGCCCGGCTGAAGCAAGGCAAATCCGAGTCTTCCCCGCCCCCGCGACCTCCGCGTGCCTAGCGAATGTTGTAGAACGCGGCCTTGCCGGCGTAGCGCGCACTGCCCTCAAGCTCGTCCTCGATGCGGATGAGCTGGTTGTACTTGGCGATACGGTCGCTGCGGCACGGTGCGCCCGACTTGATCTGGCCGGCGTTGACGCCCACGACCAGGTCGGCGATCGTGGAGTCCTCGGTCTCGCCGGAACGGTGGCTCACGATGCAAGCGTAGCCGGCCTCCTTGGCGGTCTCGATGGCCTCGAGCGACTCGGTGAGCGTGCCGATCTGGTTGACCTTGACCAGGATCGCGTTGGCGGCACCCAGCTCGATGCCCTTCTTGAGGCGCTCGGTGTTGGTGACGAACAGGTCGTCGCCCACCAGCTGCACCTTGTTGCCAATGCGACGGGTGAGCTCAACCCAGCCGTCCCAGTCCTCCTCGGCCATGCCGTCCTCGATGGAGATGATGGGATAGGTGTCGACGAGCTTCTCCCAGTAATCGACCATCTGGGCGCTCGTGTACTCCACGCCCTCGCCCTTGAGCTCGTACATGCCGGTCTCGGCGTTGTAGAACTCGGTGGACGCCGGGTCCATGGCGTACATGAAGTCGACGCCGGGCTTAAAGCCAGCCTTCTCGACGGCCTTGGTGATGTACTCGAACGGCTCGGCATTGGTCTTAAGGTTGGGGGCAAAGCCGCCCTCGTCGCCCACGCCGCCGCCCAGGCCGGCCTCGTGCAGCACGCCCTTGAGGGTGTGGTAGACCTCGGCGCACCAACGCAGGCCCTCGGCAAAACTCGGGGCGCCCACCGGTATGATCATGAACTCCTGGAAGTCAACGTTATTGTCGGCATGCACGCCGCCGTTGAGAATGTTCGTCATGGGCGTGGGCAGCAGATGGGCGTTGACGCCGCCCAGGTACTGGTACAGCGACAGGCCCGACGACTCGGCAGCGGCGCGGGCAACGGCCAGCGACACGCCCAGGATGGCGTTGGCACCGAGCTTGGTCTTGTTGGGGGTACCGTCCGCGGCAATCAGCGCGGCATCGACGGCGCGCTGGTCGAAGGCGTCGAGACCCACGACGGCGTTAGTGCACTCGTTGTTGACGTGCTCGACGGCCTGCGAAACGCCCTTGCCCAGGTAGCGGCCCTTGTCGCCGTCGCGCAGCTCGCAGGCCTCAAAGGCGCCGGTCGAAGCACCCGAAGGCACCATCGCGCGGCCAAAGCTGCCGTCCTCGAGCACGACCTCGACCTCGACGGTGGGATTGCCGCGGCTGTCGAGCACCTCGCGACCGTAGACGTCCAAAATATCGCTCATGTTGTCTCCCTCTCACTTGGAAACGTAGTGGATGCAAGCGACCGGCTGACCGCGCACCATCGGTGCGTCTCCGTAAGTTAGCCATGTCGCACTTTTTGCATTATGCCCTAAGTTAGCCGAGGGATACACTTGATTTTCGAAAAATTTAGCGGGAACGATGAGGCGTGTCAGCCCGTCGTTCCCGCAGTCTTACTCCTCCGCCTTTGCGGCATCCCACAGGTCGTTGAGGCCGTGGGTCGAAAGCTCGGCAAGATCCACGTGGGCATCGGCCGCCATCTGCTCCATCGCGGCCCAGCGGCGGCGGAACTTTGCCGTGCTGGCACGAAGGGCACTCTCGGCGTCAATGCCCTCTTTGCGCGCAACGTTGACCAGGGCAAAGAGCAGGTCGCCAAACTCCATCTCGCGCTCGGGCGAGCCGGGCTCCTCGACCTCAAACTCGGCACGCTCCTCGGCAACCTCGTCCCACACATCCTGGACCGTCTCCCACTCAAAGCCCACGGCAGCCGCCTTGCGCGACACCTTCTGAGCCTGCATCAGCGCCGGCAGATGCGTGGGCACGCCGTCGAGCAGGCCCTCGGGCGCAGCCTCGCCTGCCGCCACGGCCTTGTCCTTGGCAGCCCTCTCGGCAAGCTTGACCTCGTCCCAAATCTTGAGTACCTCGTCGGAACTGTCGGCATCTACATCGCCAAACACGTGCGGATGACGGCGGATGAGCTTGGCATCGATATCACGCGCCACGTCGGCCAGCGTAAACTCGCCGGCGTCCGCCGCAATCTGCGCATGCAGCACGACCTGCATGAGCACGTCGCCCAGCTCCTCGCGTAGGTGAACCGCGTCGTCCGCCTCGATGCAGTCGAGTGCCTCGTAGGCCTCCTCGATCATGTTCTTGCCGATGCTGCGGTGCGTCTGCTCACGGTCCCACGGGCAGCCGTCGGGCTGACGCAAGCGCCAGACGATCTGCACCAGATGTTGTAGCTCGGCCGACGCGTCGACCAGCGTGGACAAATCGCGCGAGCCCTCGGCATTTTGCTGAGCCATGTGCTGCGCCATGGCTACTCCTCCTCCATGACCACGTGGCGGAACGCGCCGCCCTCGTAGATGCCGTAGCTGTGCGAGCCGTCCTTGGGGATGCTCACGCTGCCGGGGTTGAAGAGCCACAGGCCCGGGTGCGCGGCGCTTTCCTCGTTGACCTTGATGTGCGTGTGGCCGTAGACGAGCGCGGAGCCCTCGGGCAGCGCGGGCGCGTGGTCGACGCTGTTGTGCATGCCGGCGCCAAAGACATGGCCGTGCGTCAGGAACAGCTCGCGGCCGGTCTCGTCAAACAGCGTGGCGTAGTCGGCCATGACGGGAAAGTCGAGGACCATCTGGTCGACCTCGGCGTCACAGTTGCCACGCACCGCAATGATGCGGTCGGCTAGGGCGTTGAGCAGCGGAATCACGCGCTTGGGGGCGTAGTCGCGCGGCAGGTCGTTGCGCGGGCCGTGGTAGAGCAGGTCGCCTAGCAGCACAATACGGTCGGGCTGCTCGGATTCGATGGCGGTGCAGAGGCGCTCGGCCCAGTATGCCGAGCCATGGATGTCGGAGGCGATGAGGTATTTCATGGGGAGTCCTTTCGGTGGGGTTAATAGGATTGGTGCGGCGCGTCGTTGGCCTGTGTCACTCAAATCGCAGTGCCGCGCTCTGAGCCGCCTGCATCACGCGCTGGAGCGGCACATTGTGCTCACGGGCAAGGCGAGCGCAGTCCTCGTACTCGGGCGCCGCGCGCTCGCTGCCGTCGGGCAGGGTGGCCACCTTGACGGACACCTCGCCCCAAGGCGTCGCCACCTGCTCAAAGCGACGTGGCAAGCAAACACGCTCCATGACTTGGCGACGAATGCCGTTGGTCGTGGTTTCCAAAAAGATAATCGTCTGCAGGCGTTCGATATCCTCATGCGAGCAGATCACCTGCAGCTGCCAGCCGGGACGACCTTTCTTGCAATAAACGGGTAGCCAGTGCACCTCGCGCGCACCGGCCTCGCGCAGGCGGTCGGCGGCGTAGGCGAGTACCTCGGGCGACGCATCGTCGATGTCGCATTCCAGCTTGACGATGGTCTCGGGCGCATCGGTCTCGCGAGACAGCGGAGATTTGCTATCGCATGGCATACGGTCCGGCTCCTTTCCGCACGGGCTCGTTTTGTTCATCCAAACGCTAGCACATCGCGGGCAGCGCAGGGACGACGTCATGGGATAGGTGCGACTTTTGCTGGGCGCAAGTGCTGGCGCGCTCCAACGCCGGCCCGCTCCACTCAAACGTGTACGTCAGCCTCCAAACATGTCATTTTTTGTCGGTTTTGGAGGCTGATGTGCATGTTTTGAGAGCGCAAGCGAGGCCGCACCGCGCGCCGCACAGCCTTTCCAATCGATTTCGACCCCCGGCGTGCCCGGCGTGTTGAGAGCTGCGCCATTACAATGGGGCGGATTCGCTTGACGCAAAGGAGCCGCCATGCCTGCTTGCCCGCTGATCGATTGCCATACTCATACCTCGTTTTCGGATGGCCATGCCTCGTTTGAGGACAACGCCCGCGCTGCTGCCGCCGCCGGCTGCCGCGTTATGGTCTCGACTGACCACCTCACCCTGCCCGCCAGCATGGACGCCAACTGCGAAGTACAAGTTGTCGAGAGCGACCTGACGGCGCATCGCCTGGCATTTGAGGACGCCCACAAGCTCGCCGCGCAGATTGCGCCGGAGCTCGAGCTTATCTATGGTTTTGAATGCGACTGGTACGAAGGTTGCGAGCCTTTGGTTGAGCGCTGGTCCGCGGGTGCCATAGTGCGCTTGGGCAGCGTGCACTGGATTGGCGATCCGGGCGATATCATGGCCGGCGCCGCGGGCACGGCGGGAACGGAGGACGTCGCTCGCCCCGATACCCCCGATTCGCTCTGCGGCTGGATCGACGACGACACCAACCTGCATGTTTGGGAAAACCTGGGCGTGCGCGGTGTGTGGGAGCGCTATGTCGATGACTGGTGCCACGCCTGCGAGAGCCCGCTTAACTTTGATGTGATGGCCCACCCCGACCTGGTCATGCGCTTTTCGAAGGAAGGCTTTGCGCCCGACTTTGACCCCGCGCCGTTTTGGGGACAGATGGCCGAGTGCGCTCACGACACGGGCCGCCGCGTTGAGGTCTCGACAGCCGCACCGCGCAAGGGGCTCGACGATTACTACCCCACGACCGGCCTTTTGCGCTGCTTTGCCCACGCCGAGGTGCCGATCACTTTTGGCTCGGACGCACACCGCGCCTGCGACATCTGCTGGAATATCCGCGAGGCACAAGCCCACGCCTACGACTGCGGCTACCGAACCTTCGACATCCCCCACCCCACCGGCGAATGGGAACCCACACCCCTCGACTAGCCATCCCTTCATAAGTTGCGGTGGAATAGGGATTGTTTTGCCTGATGAAGCGCTTAAACAGTCCCTATTTCACCGCAACTTCCATGACCCCGTTACACCAACAAAGACTGTCCCAAACGACTAGTGGCGGCGGGCGTTGAGTTCGCCGGCTAGCTCGTCGAGGGTGATACCGTAGCGCTCGAGCGTCACGAGCAGGTGGTAGACCAGGTCGCCGGCCTCGTAGCGGATGTGATCGTGATCGTTATCCTTGCAGGCCATGATCACTTCGCTCGACTCCTCGGCAAGCTTCTTGAGCAGCTCGTCCTCGACGTCGGTCAGCAGACGCGCGGTATAGCTCTCCTGCGGCGATGCATCACGACGACCGTGAATCACCTCGGCGAGCCCCGTCAGCGTCTCACCGATATTTCCATCCTGAACGTTTGCGGTGCGCACACCCATAGTTCAATCCTTTCTGGTTGGCCAAGCGCCTAGTCGAGCGCCCGCCCTACGCGAGTTTCTTAAAGAAGCAGGTACGGTTGCCGGTATGGCAGGCCGGACCCGGCGAGTCGACCTTGACCAGCAGCGTATCGCTATCGCAGTCGGCCCAGAGCTCCTTGACCTCCTGCATATTGCCGCTCGTCGCGCCCTTGTTCCACAGCTCCTGGCGGCTGCGACTCCAAAACCACGTGGTCCCGGTCTTGAGCGTAAGCCCCACCGACTCCTCGTTCATCCAAGCAACCATAAGCACCTCACCGGTGTCATACTGCTGAACAACACAAGGAATCAGCCCGCGGGCGTCGTATTTGAGCTCGGACGCAGTTGTCACTTGCTCCATTTAAAAATCCAATCTCACGGGAATACCCTGCGACGCCATATACTCCTTCACCTGGCGAATGCTGAAGGTTCCAAAGTGAAAGACGCTTGCCGCCAGTACGGCGTCGGCTTCGCCCTCGATCACACCCTCAGCAAAATGCTCGAGCGCACCCACGCCGCCGCTCGCAATAACGGGAATCGGCACCGCGCGCGCCACGGCACGGGTGAGTGCCAGGTCAAAGCCGGC